>JBGVLA010000013.1:0-8948 GCA_045124015.1 Eubacteriales bacterium
CGATTTGCTCGATGCGATCCTTCCTCTTTTTCCTCTTGATACCTATGACAGCGAAAATTTCCTTGTCATGCAGGTCGTCGATGGCGACCCTGTTCCCGAAATTTGGACTGATTTTGAAAAAATACTAAAACAATATACCCCTGATGCTCACATTACATATATCGAGCGTTTTGCTTATTATGAGCGCGCGAGAAAGGCATACGCGGTCATCGCCACTGGCGAGACCGCACCGTATGCCAATGTGGTGTTGAAGAAGGGTATGATTTAAGTAGGAGTTTATTAGAAAAATGATAAAATCAAGCAGAAATATGAATATAGATATGTTGCGTGGATTTGCGGCCATAGTGGTTGTATTAGGACACACAATACAACTATTTGAGGGGTATAATGACTGTTTATTATATAATATTATATTTTCTGTGCAAATGCCGTTATTCATGATAATAAGCGGATACACAGTAATATTTTCTAAAAATATAACGGGAACAGAGTCGTTCTTAAAATCTGTAAAGAAAAAAACAATTTCTATTTTGTTACCCTGGTTTGTATGGTCATTGTTGTGGTATTTTACTACATCAAATATGTCTCTCTTGTCCTATATTAAAATAACCGCGTTTCATATGGAGAGCGCTTATTGGTTTTTGTTTTCCTTATGGTGTATACAGATAATATATTCTATAGCATCACTATGTGCGTGTAAGGTGAAAACAGATATTTGTAAAATTGTTTTTATCATACTGGTTTGTGGCGTATTTAGTGCTGTATTGCTTATAATCGGAATTAAAGTCGGAATTACCTTTTTAGGAATAAAATATACATTATATTATATCCCTTATTTTCTACTTGGATGGTTGATGGCCAAGTTGAATTCTAATGGTATATTTGAAAAATATAATAATTTTATTTCTATGTTAGTACCAATAGTTTCATTGATTTATATATTTGCTATATCAAAATTTAAAGTTTTTGATTCTCCAGATACTCTCGTGGGGATATCAATGAGAGTGCTGATTTCGTTGATGGCTTGTTTTCTTGTGTCCAGTATGTTCAATGGTAATGTTTATTCTGAGAATAAGATAACCAAATTTTTGATGTACGCTGGAAGTCATTCTTTGGAATTTTATGTTATACATTTGCTTTTATGCAAATTTATCTCGGCGGATGGCATTTATATTTATTCGATTAAAGGTGTTTTTTATTCGAGTATGTGCTTTGCGTTTTTGATTATTGTTACGATAGTAATAATATATATCATAAATATAAACAAATACACAAAATTTTTATTTTTTGCGAAGAAATAAGGCGAATGACTTTGAAAGGAATTAACCTCGAATTTTTCAAGATATAACATTTAATCAAAAATTGTGTTTATTTAGTATTAAAAAGGAGAATCCAATGAATTACATTCAAAAATTTGAGCAAATATATCTAAAATCCCCCGATATGCACGCCTTTTGCCCGTACCGTGTGTGTCCCATTGGCGCACACAGTGACCATCAGTTAGGCAGAATAACAGGCTTTGCTATCAATAAGGGTATACATATTGCTTATAAAGCAAAAAACAACGGTGTTGTTGAATTAATTTCTTTGCAATTTGATAAACGCGCCCAGTGGCATGTCAATTCCGTTTTTAAGGAAAGACAGTACGATTGGGCTGACTATTTGCGTGGTGCAACGATCGCACTTTCCAAACGCTTTGATTTGGAGATAGGCATTGCGGGTGTGATTGAAGGTGAACTGCCAATTGGAGGGCTTTCTTCTTCTGCGGCTGTGATTTTGTGTTTTCTTTCGGCGCTTTGTCATGTTAATAATTTGCATCTTTCCGAAAAAGAAATGGTTGAAATTGCACTTGAGGCAGAAAACAGTTATGTCGGTGTCGCTTGTGGCAAGCTTGATCAAAGTTGTGAAGTATATTCCAAAAAAGCTCATCTTTTATATTTGGATACCAAGGATGATACGTATGAATTGATTCCAACGCATCCTAATATGAAGCCGTATAAGATTATGGTTTTTTTCAGCGGTCTTGAGAGAAATCTTGCTGGCTCTAAATTTAATATGCGTGTAGATGAATGCCGTGCGGCTGCATATGCTTTGCAGGCATATTCGGGATATGAATATGGAAAATTTGAAGACTCATATCTTCGCAATATTCCGAGGGAGATTTATGATGCCTATAAAAATAAACTTCCAGAAACATGGCGAAGACGCGCAGAGCATTGGTATACTGAATATGAACGTGTCAAGTCAGGCGCTGAAGCATGGCGTAGAGGTGATTTGGAAGCGTTTGGTAAGCTTTCTTTTGAAAGTGGCTATTCGTCTATTCATAATTGGGAAACGGGCTCTCCTGAACTCATTAAGTTGTATGAATTAATGAAGCAAACAGAGGGTATTTATGGCGGACGTTTTTCAGGAGCAGGTTTCAAAGGTTGCTGTATGGCTTTGGTGGATCCCGCCTATACGGAATCGGTGTCAAATATCATTACAAAAGAATATTTAAAGACATTTCCTCATTTGGAAGGTAAATATTCAGTACATATTTGCGAAAGCGCTGATGGTGTAAAACTTTGATAAATGAAAATGCCGATTTGATATGCTCGAATCGGCATTTATACTAAATTTTGGAGGAAAAACATGAAATGTTTGATTTTAGCGGCAGGTTATGCGACTCGCTTGTACCCTTTGACAGAAAATTTCCCGAAACCGTTGCTTCCTGTACAGGATAAACCGATTCTCGATTGGCTTATTGATGACATGGATACACTTGGTGAGATCGATGAATACGTGGTGATCTCCAATCATAAATTTGCACATCATTTTGATGCTTGGGCCAAAACAAAGATGCAGAAAGTGACTGTTGTGGATGACGGTACAAGTTCCAACGAAACTCGCCTTGGCGCGGTAAAGGATATTCAGTACGCTATCGATAAACTCGGCCTTGATGATGATATGCTTGTCATCGCAGGCGATAATCTTCTCGATTTCAGCTTGACGAAGTTTATCCAATATGCAAAAGAAAAGAACACCTCTTGTATCATGCGTTTCTATGAACCTTCTGAAAAGAAGCTTGTGAAATGCGGTGTCGTAACCATCGACGAAAATGACAAGATTCTCGAAATGACAGAGAAATCGCCAACCCCTGCAACACATTGGTGCTGTCCTCCTTTCTATTACTATACCAAGAAAGATGCGAAGCTTGTGCAGAAGGGCATTGATTCCGGTTGCGGTGTGGATGCGCCAGGTAGCTATATCGCATGGCTTTGCAAGCAGACCACCGTTCACGCAATGGAAATGCCCGGTAAGAGATACGATATAGGTAATCTTGAAAGTTATGAAAATGTGCAGAAGGAATATAAGGGAATAAGTATAATCTAAAATACAAAGGAGAGGTTTCGTAAGCACTAAATAAAACCCCATACCATAACCTGAAAAAGCCCCTGAATCATTAGCCGATTCAGGGGCAATCACGTTGTATGAGGTTATCTCGGCAAGGTTAATTCATTGCCGTGCAATTTGAAAACATTTGTCAGATATTCTTCAACGTTCAGTCCATCCAAACGTAAGCACAAAATAATCCTGCTGTTATTATTTACAAATTATTATTGAAACCGTCGCCGGCAGATGATATAATAAACATAATGATGATGAAAAAGGACGATGTATTTATGGCCAAACTACTCTTGGTGGAGGATGACAGCTCCATTGTAAAAAATCTGTCGGAATATCTTACGAGAGAAGGTTTTTCCGTTGCAAGTGTATCAGGACAAAAAGATGCACTAAAAAGATTGGATGAAGGACATTTCGATTTAGTTTTGCTTGATATTTATCTTCCTGATGGAAATGGGTTCTCGTTATGCTCCATGATTAAAAGCGAATATCATCTTCCTGTCATTTTTTTAACAGCATCGGGTGATGAATACAGTACCGTTACGGGATTCGAGCTTGGCGCTGATGATTATATCGCAAAACCGTTCCGCCCGAGAGAGCTTGTTATGCGTATAAAAAATGTTTTACGCCTCACAGGAAGCAAAGGAAAAACGATCTGCCTTGGGAGGGTAGAAGTCGATACAGAACGAGGTAGGGCAATGAAAAACGGGAAAGAGGTATTTCTTTCCGCACTGGAATATCGCCTACTGCTTGTTTTTATTAACAACCGCGGTATCGTTCTTACACGAACAACGCTTTTGGATTCAATTTGGGATATTGCAGGCGAATATGTCAATGATAACACCTTGACCGTTTACATTAAAAGATTGCGTGAAAAGCTGGAAGATGATCCAACCTCTCCCGTTCTCATTAAAACGGTTCGCGGTATTGGATACAGAATGGATTAAACGATGAAATTTTTACGAAATCAACAAGTCATAGTCAACATAAGCGTTTTCTGTGGAATTGCAATCGTTGCTAGTGTGATTGCTTTTTGTTTTGATCTCTGCTATGGCATTTTCACGCTTTCGCTATCTATCATCTTTTTACTTTTACATCTGTTTTTTACGTATTTGAGATATCGAAAAATCGAAAAGCTTTCCATGGATATTGACAAAATTTTGCATGGAGATGACAAGATTTCTCTTGATTGCTATAATGAAGGCGAGCTTGGAATCCTGCATAGCGAGCTTTATAAGATGACGGTCAGATTGCGTGAGCAGCAGATCCGCTTACAGGAAGACAAAACATTTCTTGCCGATTTTTTAGCGGATGTATCACATCAAATACGCACACCGCTCACATCACTTGAACTCATCACCTCGCTTTTGCGCGAACCAAATATCACAAACGAACGGAGAGAGGCACTTCTTCGGGAATATCACATCCTTCTGTCCCGCATCGATACTTTGGTAACGTCGCTTTTGAAAATATCAAAATTGGATGCGGGAACAGTCATGTTTCAGCAAGAATCTTTGGAAATCCACGAGCTTTTACAGCGTGCAACTTCTTCGCTTCTCGTACCGATGGAGCTGCGTGAGCAGACCTTGCATTGTCAAGCAGAAGGAACTGTTGTTTGCGATATGACATGGACGGCGGAAGCCATTTGCAATATCGTAAAAAACTGCATGGAGCATACGCCGATGGGTGGAACCATTGAACTTCATGCAAAAGAAACGGCGCTGTATTCGGAAATTATCATTTCCGATAACGGAAACGGAATTGCAAAAGAAGATATTCCGCATATATTTGATCGCTTTTATAAAGGGAAGTATTCTGATGAAAACAGTATTGGAATCGGTCTTTCCTTGGCAAGGACGATCATTGCTTCTCAAAACGGAACTTTGAAAGCTGAAAATAATCCTGACCGAGGTGCTCGCTTTATCATACGTTTTTATAAAAGAACCGTCTGATGACGGTTCTTTTCGTCATCAAAGATTCAAAAATGACGTTTTTGTCATTTTTAAGTCACCGTATTGTCATGTTACTGTGGTATTCTGTCATCGCAAAACAAGAAAGGAATGATTACCATGGAAATTTTAAGAATCGAAAATCTTTGCAAAACCTATGGAGAAGGCGAAAATGCCGTGCATGCGCTAAAAGATGTATCCTTTTCCGTACAAAAGGGAGAATTTATTGCCATTATCGGACCTTCCGGTTCAGGAAAATCCACGCTTTTGCACATTCTCGGAGGTGTTGATCGACCGAGCAGCGGTAAGGTTTATATGGATGGACAAGACATCTACAAACAAAATGATGAACAACTTGCCATTTTTCGCCGCAGACAAGTAGGACTTATCTATCAATTTTATAATTTGATCCCTGTATTAAACGTAGCGGAAAATATAACCCTTCCCGTGTTAATGGATGGCAGACGTGTCAATGAAGAAAGACTTGCGGAATTGATCCAAACACTTGGACTTCAAGGCAGGGAACATCATTTACCGAATCAGCTGTCAGGCGGTCAGCAACAGCGTGTTTCCATCGGCAGAGCGCTCATGAATGCGCCTGCTATTGTACTTGCAGATGAACCGACAGGCAATCTTGACAGCAAAAACAGCCAAGACATCGTCAATCTATTGAGATTTTCTCATGAAAAATATCACCAAACATTGATCGTGATCACACATGATGAAAATATTGCGCTTCGTGCCGACCGCATCATTGCCATTGAAGATGGTAAAATCGCACGGGATGAGGTGATTCGCGGATGAGCATCATGAACACGATTACATGGAAATCCATGTTAAAAAACAAGAATAGGACGCTCGTTACGTTGATCGCCATTATTCTTGCCGCCGCCGTTTTTACTGCCATTTTGACGATGGCAGTCAGCGCTATTGATTTCTTGATTCGTAGCGAGACAAAACATACAGGCGGATATTATGCGCGTTTTTCTTACCTTGATGAGGAAACAGCAGAGGAAATTGCTCGGAACGAGGCGGTGAAGACAACATCCTTTATGGATGTGCTTGGCTTTGTTAAGATCGAGGAAAAGGAATCTAATTGGAGCAGTTTTATATTAGCCGAAATCGACGATACCTTTGCTCATATGATGCCGATTACACTCCTCGAAGGGCGTATGCCTAAAAATGCAACTGAACTTCTTCTTCCCATGCAGGCAATCGATGTTTTTTCATATTATGGATTGCCATGTACGGTTGGTGAAACCGTAACATTAGAAAGCACTACACATTATGAAGAACTTTCGTCTATCTTAAAAAATACAAAAGATACTGTATTTTCGGAAAGCTATACCATCGTAGGCATCTATGATAACTATGCTTTTGACGAAAAACTGATTTTACAAACCCTTTTGACTTGCCCCAATGAAAAAAACGACGTGCTTTATCGGAACCTGTTTGTTACAACCAAGCATCCTGCGGATGCCTATAAGCTTGCGAATCAATATTCTGTTGCAGCGCACGTACACACGAGACTTCTCTCTTACTATGGCGCGACAGCGTATGCCAATTATAATTTTATTATTTGGCTTATCGCGTCTGCGGTGATTCTTGTTATCATGATTGCCGCTATCAGTGTGATCTATCATGCTTTTTCTGTATCGGTTTCTGAAAGAACGAAGGACTTTGGATTGCTTTGCAGCATTGGCGCAACGAAAAAACAAATACGAAAATCGGTCATGTTTGAAGCAGGTCTTCTTTCTTGCTTGGGGATCCCGATCGGCTTTTTGCTGGGATTTCTCATAGATGTCGTGCTGTTTTCCGCACTTGGTAAACGTATTGCAAATCTGATCGTCAGTGCCATTGGGGAAGAAAGTGTAATGACACTTCATGCGGTACTTTCTCCTGCTGTTATTTTTTCTGTAATCTTTGTTACCGTGATCACGGTTATGCTGTCCGCTTTGATTCCCGCGGTTCGTGCAGGACGTACGATACCGATGGATGCTATTCGACAAACATCGGCATATAAAATCGATAAAAAGACAGAGAAGCAATCTAAAAAAGTATCGTATGTATTCGGCGTTGCGGTCATGATGGCAAGAAAATATAATCGCGTCAGCCGAAAAAAATTCCGACCCATTGTCATGGCATTGACACTTTGCATTGTTATGCTCATAACGGCAACCTCACTTGGCGGTATGATCGAAACGGTTACCATGGCAGGCATTCGAATAGAAAACCATGATTTCCGATTCTATCAAATTACCGAAGAGCAGATACAAATGATCAAAGATAGCGGTCTGATCACAAAATCCGCATGGATCTATGAGGACGAAGGTTGCCACGCTTACGCACCTGATGACGATTTTTCGGAAGAATTTCGAAAAGCTTTTGCAGATATTCAGACCTATTACACAGACAGAACATTGAATATTCAAAATGCAAAAATCGTTTATGTTGAAGATTCCGTATTAGAGAGCTATCTTATAGAACATGGAATGGATACGGAATCATACTTGGATTCCGATGATCCAAGAGCTCTTGTTTGCGATTGCAGACTTTTCACCCCACATTTTCAAGATGAAAACGGAGAATGGATACGTTACAGCTATCAGCTGATGCCATTTGATAAAAAAACAGAAAGCGTTCTTTATTTGAAATATTTTGTGCCGGAAGAAATTCAAGCGCAATATATGAAGGAAGATGAAGCATGGATGTGGGGATATGTCTTCGAAAACGATAAGATCCTCGCTAAAATGACGCCCAATACATCAACGATCGTAAATGGTGTTGTTCAAATGGGAGGCTTTGATGAGAGTCGAGCCATTTATTTTGAAATGACAGTGGATAAGAATGCAGACGGTACATCTCGCGTTTCCTATTACGAATACGATAAGAAAAACGGAACCAGCAGTACCACACCAATATGTGTTATGGAGGGCGATCGCGTTATCCATGATTATAAAATTGGCGCATATATTACAGAGCGTCCTTTCGGTGTCGGTGAACCTGTCAGCGGAAGAATTGAACTCATTTTACCACTTTCCGCAAGTGAATCTTCATCATATTGGGCAGTGAATACCAATCAATATTTAATGTTTAAGTCTTTTCTCGATGAAACGGGTATCCGATACACGGACAACTGCGAGCAGGAAGAAAACGCCCGCACAGTTCGTATGCTCCTTGATGTTGTCTCCTATGGATTCGTGGGGTTGATCTCTGTTTTATCTCTTGCCAGTGCATTGAACACAATTTCTGCATCTATCATCATGCGTCGCCGAGAGTTTGGCATGCTTCGCAGCCTTGGATTCGAAAAGCGAAAAATCTATCATATTTTGATCTTGGAAAATATTTTTCATGGCTCAAAAGCTGTTCTCATCGGTGTCCCGATTGGACTTTTGATTCATATCGTTATTTACCTCATTCAAAACGAAGCTGTGGTTACGGCATTTTCCTTGCCTTGGAAAGCACTTTTACTTTCTGTTGGCTGTGTCATGATCATTACCGCCTTAGGCATTTTGTGTGCGCTAGGCAATTTGAAGAGAGTCGATTTGATGGAATCACTAAAAAATGAGAATATCTAAATTGAAATGCCCACACCAAATTGGTGCGGGCATTTTT
>JBGVLA010000014.1:0-2371 GCA_045124015.1 Eubacteriales bacterium
GGTGTTTTGCTTGCGGATAACAACGTAGTCGCCTTCGTTCACACCCGCATCGATCATCGAGTCGCCCTTTGCGATCAGCACGAAAAACTCTCCCGTGCCTACTAAACTTTCGGACAGACGGATATACTCGATGACTTCCTCTGTTTCTTCTTCGCCTTCACCGCAGCGGACGTAACCGAGAACGGGAGCAGAAGCGTGGCGCGATTCCAAATCGATTGGCTTGGTAGAGATCGACTTGCGACCGTTGTATTCAAGCTCGCCGCTTTCTTTGAGCGAGAGCAGATAACGATGCACGGTTGCCAAAGCAATTCCCGTGCTCTCCGCGATAGTTCTCACGGCAGGGATCTCGTTATATTCGTTGTAATACTCGTCGATGAAATCAAGTATCACACTCTTTTTAGATTCGTCTTGTCTTCGCATAACGCCTCCGAGAAACAAAATGTTTCAGTATGTAGGGCTATTATATCACATAATTTTTCCATTGTCAAGAGGTTAGTGAAAATATTTGTTTCAGTATTCTCAAAAAGACAAGCCCTCGCTCCTTTCGGAACGAGGGCTAAGCTTATTACATTTCTTTCTTTTTATAGAACACAACAGACAGATACCAAGAAAGCACATATATTCCGATACCCACAAGGCAAGCGATAGGCAAAACGGCGTTCAGTTGAATTTCATTTTGCAGACCTTCCTTAAAGATTGTAGTTGCGATAATACTGCCTGCACACACCACGCCTATCATCACATAGTACGCGCCGCGTCCTTTTTCTACTCCATATTTGAAAACGAATGGGAGAGTCAGCGATGATGGAACGCTTGCCATTATCAGCAAGAGCATCGTAAGCACCAAAAACTCTTTCAAAATGAAATTACCTTCGATACTCATTTTCACGCCCTGCGTGATACCAATTACTATCAGCAAAACAATTTGAGTGAACAAGCCAATCAGATACTTTGCAGATACGATCTGTGTTTTGGTATATGGCAATGTACCGACATACTCCGTCCATCGACTGCGCTCATCATATCCAAGGAGGTTGACAGGAATCATACCGGCAAGCAAACAAGGATAGAAAATGAAGAACATATTTCCGCTGCTCATCATAGAAAGAATGATAAATCCGATACTGACGAAAAGATAATACCGACAATACTTTTTCATCATATACCAATCTTTTAATAACAGCCCTTTCATATCATTTCGCCTCCTTTACCATAAATACGAACAGCTCCTCAATGCTTATCGGGCTTAACTTGAAGCCATCGGGCGCATCTTCTCTCGATACGATAGCTTCTGCACCGTATGGCGTTTCTTTTTTATATTTTATTACTTCCTTATCAAGCTCCGAAAGCTGTTCTACCGTACAATGAATAATACCGTATTCAGATAAAAGTATATCCTTTTCATCACAGAGCAAAAGTTTACCCTTATGCAAAAACGCCACGTAATCGCAGAGCTTTTCAAGATCGCTGACGATGTGCGAGGAAATAAGGATAGAGTGGTTTTCATCCCTTGTAAAATCGTAGAACATATCCACCACTTCGTCACGCACAACAGGATCAAGTCCGCTTGTCGGCTCGTCAAGGAGCAACAGCTTTGCACCGTGGGAGAGAGCAACGGCAATGCCGAGCTTCATCTTCATACCGCGAGAAAAGTCCTTAAACGGCTTGTTATCGGGCAGAGATAATTTTTGCAGAAGTCGGACATATTCATCCTCATTCCAATTACGAAACGTATGCTTCATAACATTGCCGATCTGCTTTGCCGTCAAGCATTCGGGCATACCAACCTCGTCCATTACAACACCGACATCTTCTTTGGTAAGAGCAATATCTTCTCCATTGTCTTTGCCAAGTATCGTAATTGTTCCGCTATCTTTATGAAGCATACCCAAGATAAGCTTTATCGTGGTGCTTTTGCCCGCGCCGTTCTCACCGATAAGCCCCATAATGCAACCGCTTGGCAGAGTAAAACTTATGTTATCCAAATAAAATCCCGAAAAGGATTTACTTACCTTTTTTAATTCAAGTGCGTTCATTCTTGTTCCTCCATACCGAACGTAATCATTTCAACTATATCCTCACGGCTCAAATTGCAGGACGCGGCGAGCTTTGCTATCTGCTCAATATGTTCCTCTATCTTTTTCAAATTTTCTTCTCGCAAAAGCTCTACATTCTTCGGCGCAACGTAACATCCCTTTGCCGGAAGTGTGTAAATGAAGCCTTCCTTTTCAAGTTCTTCATACGCACGTTTTGTAGTAATAAAGCTGATGCGCAGATCTTTTGCAAGCCCTCGTATAGACGGCAGCATCTCATCCTCTTTCAGCTCACCGCTTATGATCTGATTTTTTATTTGAGAATATATCTGATTATA
>JBGVLA010000015.1:0-17573 GCA_045124015.1 Eubacteriales bacterium
GGCAGGTATCACCGATGAAAACGATCCGCGTATGAAAGCCGCTGTGGATTACGCAAACGGCATTGGACTTGCTTTCCAGATCGTAGACGATATCCTCGACGCAACGGGCGACGTGGCAACACTCGGTAAGATGACCCACGCAGACGACGCGCTCGGCAAAACGACCTTCCTTACCTTTATGACCATAGAAGAAGCACAAAAATACGCCGAAGACATCACAGCAAACGCGATCGCAGGGCTGAAAGCCTACGAAAACAGCGAAATGCTGATCGCTTTTGCGCAGTATTTGTTGTCTCGAACCAAATAAGCGGTAACTTAGCGCGTATGATAGATCGCCTATCGCATATTACATAAGCAAAGCACCTCCTGCGATGCAGGAGGTGCTTTGCTTATTGTAAAAAAGGCACGAGTGCTTCGTAAATATGGCGTATTGCGGAAGAAAGCTCTGCCTCCGAAACGCCAATGACAAGGGAAAAGGATTCCGTAACGCTTGCCGCAAAGCAAGGGCGCACGTTCGCCTTTTCAAGCGCTTTCCAAACGGCGGCGCGCATTTCTGCCGCAAAGCCCTCTCCTGCCACAGCGATCTCGGCGATATTGCCTCGAACCGTTACGATCTCCGCATCCACCTTTTGCTGAATGGCAATGGCGATCTTGTCTGCTTTTTCATAGTCGCAATAGCGGATCAAAACGTTCAGCGAATCCGGCTCATGGGAAAGCAGGGTGGGCGCAAAGCCATAAGCGGCAAGGATGGAGAGGATCTTTGCGACCGCATCGGGATCGTCTCCGATGTGCGAGCGCTCCAGCGCGACCATCGTATAGCCGACGGCTCCAACGATGCCGCCGATGCCCTTTTCTTTTCGGGAAACGACCCATGTATGCGGACCGTGGGGCGCGTTCGTATTGCGGATCACGACGGGGATCTGCTTTTTACGCAAAGGCAATATCGCATCCGCATGGAGCACGGAAGCGCCCATGGCAGAAAGATAACGCAGTTCTCGATAGGAAACGATGGGAACGGTCATGGCGTTTGGGACGATTTTGGGTTCCGCAAGCAAAAAGCCCGAAACGTCCGTAAAATTTTCATAGATATCCGCATCCATGGCATCTGCGGCGATCGCGCCCGTGATATCCGAACCACCTCGGGAAAAAAGTCGGATGTCTCCGCCGGGCATACTGCCGTAAAAACCGGGAATGACGGCTTTTTCGGCGCGGGTAAGCTTTTCGGAAAGGATCGTGCGTGTTTTGGTCTCGTCAAGCGTGCCATCCGCACGAAAAAAGATGCAATCCGCCGCATCTAAAAACGTGATGCCGAGAAGCACCGAAAAGATACGCGCGGAAAAATATTCTCCTCTGGAAATGAGCGCGTCTCCGTGCAGACGACGCATCGTTTTATATTCCATGCTGAAATCGAGCGGGAGGTGAAGCGCGTGGATCATTTCGTCAAAACGATTCTCAATCACGGCGAAGAGCGCCTCACGTTCCGTTTCGGATCTCGCAGTATCGGCTTTGATCAGAAGATCTGTGATTTTTTCATCCTTTTCCGTTCGTTTTCCGGGCGCGGAGACAACGATGACCTTTCGTTTGGGGTCTGCGCGTACGATTTCTGAAGCTTTTTGTATTTGCTTCGCATCGCAAAGAGATGTGCCGCCGAATTTGACAGCTTTTCCTTCCACAGAAATCACCTCTTTCTTCATCTCTTCGATTTTGTCGGTAACGAAATAAGATTCCGTCGCTATATTGTATGAAGAAAATTTCGTTTCGGTTTGCCGTTGCCTGTTGCAAAATGTACGCTTTCGTGATATACTTTTCATATACCATATGTTTTTCGACTGAAAACGACATATTTATGATGGATATCATCCCGAAAGGATTTTTTTATGAAACATATTTTGCTCATCGCCACAGGCGGTACGATCGCCTCCATGCCGACAGAAACAGGTCTTTCGCCGAAAATCACCTCTGAGGATCTGCTTTCGCAGGTGCCTGAGATCCGTGATATCTGTAAGGTTTCCGCAGTTCAGCTTTTCACGCTTGACAGTACCAATATGCGTCCCGAAAATTGGCTTGAGATCGCGCGCTATATTCGTTCGCAGTATTTTGATTACGATGGCTTTGTCATCACCCACGGCACGGACACCATGGCGTATGCCTCTGCGATGCTGTATTATCTCATTCAGAACAGCCAAAAGCCCATTGTTTTGACAGGCTCGCAGATCTCCATCAGCGAGCGCGATACGGATGCCAGAGATAATCTTTTGCAGGCGTTCCGTTACGCCGCCGACCCCGATGCCTGCGGCGTGCATATCGTTTTTGACGGCAAGATCATTGCGGGCACGCGCGCGCGCAAAAACAGAACAAAGAGCTTTAATGCCTTTTCGAGCGTCGATTATCCCGAGGTCGGTATCATCCGCGCGGGCAGAGTGCGCCATTACATCCGTGAGCATTACACGGAGCCCGTGCGTTTTTACGATGCGCTCGATTCCTCTGTTCTCGTCGTGAAATTGATCCCCGGTATCAGCGCAAGCATTTTTGATTATGCCGCTGAGCATTGCCATGCGGTCATCATCGAAAGCTTTGGTGTGGGCGGCCTTCCGTATTACGATAGCAATGAGTTTGCCGATAAAATTGAAATGCTTATCAGCCGCGGCGTTCGTATCGTCATCACGACGCAGGTGCCTCACGAGGGGAGCGATATGTCCGTTTACCGCGTAGGACTCAAGATCAAGCAGCAATATGAGCTTCCGGAAGCATACGATATGACGACGGAGGCAGTCGTTGCCAAGGTCATGTGGGCGCTTCCGCAGACCGAAACTGCGCAGGAATTCCGCAAGCTTTTCCGTACACCGATCGGCAGCGATATCGTTTGACGTGCGTATTGTTTCAAAACTGTAAATTTTCTTCCCGGTTTTCGCAAATTTTTCATAAACTTCTTGAAGAAGATGCAGAAATTCGGTATAATGAAAATCAAGAACTTCAATCAATGTTGCTTTTAGAAAGGGTCTTCCTATGAATTTCAAAGAATTTTGGTCCAGATACAAGGGTGAGATCGGTAAGCTTTTCACAACGCGTATCGCGCTTGCCGTTTTTAGCATCGTATGTATCTCGCCTCTCCTCGTCATGGATATGCAGAATAACGAATCCACTGTCAATACCATTTTGATCCTCGCATCCATTGCGGTGTTTGCCTTCTATTATTTTCTCATTCATTCTCAGCTTTGGAATGTCGGCGCTAAAAACAAGATTTCCGCAGACGGTGGCAGAATGAAACTTAACCCCCTCGCCGGTCTTTATATGGGTCTTCTCGCCTCTGTGCCGAGCTTTATCCTCAATATTCTCAATATCGTTACGTATTTTTATAAGGATTACGCAGGATACAAGAGCGTGCATCAGATAAGCGCGATCTTGGAAGTTATTTGGGATGCGCCTGCGGTCGGCATCGTTACCGCGCTTGGCGGTTCTCCGTTTGGTTATCTTGCGGCATCGATCCTTCCTGCTCTCTTTGCAGGTATTGCGTATTTTCTCGGAACAAAAGAGATCAAATTTTTCAGCTCGGGCAAAAAACAGAATTAAGCCTACAAAAATATCATAAAAACGCCGCCGTTTTCATATATCTGTCAAAAAAGACAGAAACGGCGGTGAGTTTTTATTGAGACGTTCATTTTGGCGTGCGGCATCGTTCATACTTCGATTTTCGCTTTTTTCGGCAGGATTGCTTGCGGCGGCGCTTCTTCTCGGAAATTTCTTTTTTCCTCCCGAATCGATTCCCGTCGGCGTATCGGAGGAGGCACGTCTTACGGTCATTATCGATGCAGGACACGGAGGCAGAGACGGCGGCGCATCTGCCGACGATGGCACGCTGGAAAAAAACTTGAATCTTGCCGTTGCTAAAAAGCTGGAAGCCTTGCTTCTCTCGGCGGATGTTCGGGTTGTCATGACGAGGCACACCGATATTGAGCTTGCCTCTCCCGAGTCCGATCATAAAAAACGGGATGATCTGAATGCGCGACTTGCGATGACCGAGGAATATGAAAATGCCATCCTCGTCAGCATCCATATGAATAAATTTCCCGTTGCCAAATACAGTGGCTTGCAGGTCTATTATTCGCAAAATCATGCAGGAAGTCTTGTGCTTGCCGAGCAGATCCAATCGGATGCACGCACCTTAAATCCCGATAACGACCGTGCCGTGAAAGCGGCGAGCAGTTCGATCTTCCTGCTTTCTCATGTAAAGATCCCCGCGGTGCTTGTGGAATGTGGTTTTCTTTCCAATCCCGAGGAGACCGCACTTCTCAAAACGGACGACTATCAGCAAAAGCTTGCAATGAGCCTGTATACCTCGATTCTGACATATCTTGCCGAGATATCCCAAGCGGGTGATTTGTAAGTCGCCTTTATCCATCATTTTCCCATCAAACCCAATCTAAGAAAGGCAAAAAACACGGATGAAAAAAGCAAAAACTGTCTATGTATGCTCCGAATGCGACCATCAGAGCGCGAAATGGCTCGGCAGATGTCCGCAGTGCGGAAATTGGAATACTTTTATCGAAGAGACCTACGAACAGGAGACGCCTGTGGAAAAAACGCCTGCGGCACGCCGCCATACGATGCTTGCCCGAAACGCGGTAAGCGCCGAACCGGAGCTTCTCTCCTCGGATGACCTTCCCGATTATCTGCGCCGTACGACGGGCATGGGTGAATTTGACCGTGTGCTTGGCGGCGGTATCGTGGAAGGCTCGGTCGTACTTCTTTCGGGTGAACCGGGTATCGGTAAATCTACGCTTCTTTTGCAGATCTGTGCGAGTCTGGCAGGGGAACGTACCGTGCTATACGTTTCGGGGGAAGAATCCGTCTCTCAGATCTCCATGCGTGCCAAGCGTCTCGGAATTAAGAGCGGAACGCTCTACGTTCTGACGGAAACCAATGTCGAAAAGATCCTCAAATCCGCAGAAAAGGTCGCCCCCGATATCATCATCGTGGATTCTATCCAGACGATGTATCATAATGAAAGCAATACCATCCCCGGCAGTGTTACACAGATCCGAGAATGTGCGGGGGTATTCATCAATAAAGCAAAGACCGAGGGCATCTCCGTTCTTCTCGTCGGTCATGTCAATAAGGAGGGAAGCATCGCAGGACCGAAGGTTCTCGAGCATATGGTCGATACGGTGCTCTATTTCGAAGGTGAAAGCCGACAAAATTGCCGTGTGATCCGTGCGATCAAGAACCGTTTCGGTTCGACCAATGAGCTTGGCGTATTCGAGATGACGGAAACGGGTCTGCGAGAGGTTGCAAGCCCTTCGGAAATGCTCCTTGCCGATCGTCCGCAAGGTGTCTCGGGAAACTGTGCCGTCTGCGTGATTGAAGGCACAAGACCGCTGATCGCTGAGCTGCAATCCCTTGTAACTTCTACGGTTTTTCCGTCTCCGCGCCGTATGTCCACAGGCATTGATTATAACCGCGTTTCTCTCATTCTTGCGGTACTCGAAAAGCGCCTCGGACTTCGTTTTTCGTCCTCTGATGTGTATATCAACGTCATCGGCGGAATCAAAATCGACGAAACGGCATCCGACGTCGGTATGGCACTTGCCATGATCTCCAGCCTGCGAGATATGCCCGTTCCCGATGATCTGCTTTGCATCGGTGAAATGGGACTTTCGGGTGAGGTGCGTGCCGTTTCCCGTATCGAACAGCGTGTGCGTGAGGGCGAACGTCTTGGCTTTAAGAAGATCGTCGTTCCCAGCCGAAATCTCGGTAAAACGGATCTGAAAGTATCGAAGGATACCACGCTCATTCCCGTTAAGACCGTTTTTGATCTGCTTCCGCTTTTGAAAAAAGAGGTGAAAACATGAAAAAAACCAAGATCCTTTCTCTTTGTCTTCTCCTTGCCATCCTCGTTTTAGAGCTCTTGCCGTTTGGTGCTGTCTGCAATTTTGCAAGTGCCCCCGATGAGATTCATCGTGCGACTTTTTCTTATTTCAGCCTCGTTCCGTTCGGGTATGCTCATTTCTCGCCGTTCATCACCGCGGTCTTGACCTGTATTTTGCTGATTTTGACCGGCATCGATCTATGGAAAGATCTCGCCGCCTTGCAAAAAACACGCTGTATCCTTTCGGGAATCGCGGCGCTCATTTCATTTGCACCGCTTTTGTTCGGCATCTCCTATTATTCCCTCGTGGGACTTTGTATCTCCTTGCTCTTGCTCTGCGAGACAGGGGTGGCTGTATGGCAATATAAAGCGAATAGATAACAAAAAAACGCCTTTCGGTGAACCTACGATAAAGAGGATCACCCGAAGGGCGTTTTTGATTGCATAAGAAATTACTCGAAGAAAAATTCTTCAATGGTTACGTTTCCGTCCAAGAAAAGCCAAAGGGCGTGTATGCCGTGAATATTCTTACAAGGGGCTGTTTTCCATTCAAAATCGGTGCTGTGAATTTGGATGTGGGCTATTTCTTCATTTCCCTCGATTTTAAGCGTAATGCTTCCTTGTCCTTGCGCAGATACCTTGAACGATGAGAGAACGCCTTCGCCAAAGTCGAGGTATTTATACTCTGCCCAATCGGAGATACCCCAGTGTTTACCGCTTTTGGAAACCAACACCTCTTTTTCATCGATTTGATCGATACGGCATTTTCCAATCATGCGGCAGGCACTTCTTGCGCGAATCGGCAGGTGTGCATGGATCGGCGTTGATGCACCCTGCGAGGTCTGTTCCACCTCGTGAATGAATCCGTTTTCATCAAAGCTGATCGGTTCCGCACAAACTCTTCTGCAAGTTTTGAAGCCTTGAGAGGACCGATGATAAAAAACATACCACTGACCTTGAAATTCAGCAATAGAACCGTGATTATTCCATGTATTGGGGTCGCAATAGATATTATCTATGATCACGCCACCTTTTTTGTAAGGACCCAAGGGTGCGTCTGCCACGGCATAAGACATACAAGTCGCCTTACCGCGAGAAATGTCAGTATAAACCATATAGTATCGATTTCCGCGGCGACGAATACTTGCGCCTTCGTGAAATCCATGTTCCCATTCGGTAATGATACCGTTCTGAAGACTTTCGGGGATGATCTGCTTCATATCCGCGGAAAGCTTTGCACCGCGGAGTGAAAATTGACCCCAAAAAAGATATCCTTGACCGTCCTCGTCAACAAAAACCGTAGGATCAATGCCATCGCCATCTGCAATTTCTATTTTTTCAGCCACCGAGAATGGTCCCGTAGGTGTATCTGCCACGGCAACACCTTCCACGTTTGACGATCCGCAAACGTAGAGATAATATTTGCCGTCCTTTTCGATGGCATTGGGGGCATACAGCGTAGATTTTGGATTCCATGGAATACCGTAAAACGCTTCGTCATTGCGGAAGATAACACCGTGGTCTATCCAATTTTCCATATCATCAGTCGAGAAGCAATGCATAATATGAGAACAGTAGTCGGGATTAGCAGAGAGATCCCATGAGCCGTACAAGTAAAGTCTACCGTCAGGCATGACACGCGCTTCAGCATCGGGCATGAAGCAGTTTTCGGGTAATAATGGATTCATATTTTTTCTCCTATATTTTTCTATATCTATTATACCACAAAATGGCGAAAAAATCAAGACTTGTATTTTGACGATATTTATAGTATCCTAATATTCCTCTATAAAAAGAAAGGAATGGTGATAGGATGAAAACAACTTTACCGAAATACGAGCGCGAAGAAGGTGTCATACTTTTTTTAGACGGTAAGCATACCGATGCGTTTTGTCATTTTCTGATGGGCGCGGATACTTACGGGGATGACCGCTCGGCGTTTTTCGTAGCGTATCTCTATGAATTTGGACTCGGTGTTGCCCAAAGCTACGAAAAAGCGGCGGAATACTATTTGAGCGTGGCACATAGCGATGAGGGCGAAGCCGCTTATAATCTCTCTGTTTTTTATTTTTTCGGGCTTGGTGTTCCGCGTGATTTGATGCGTGCGCGCACATGGATGGAGACCTCGGCGGCACTCGGCTGTATCGAAGCGCAGATCTATCTTGCAGGTATGCATATGACGGGATATCTCAACGACCCCTCGATTGCCGCGATAACGCTTTTACCGTATCATCGCGCGCTCTATGAGTTTCCCACTCCACTCCTTTCGGGGGAGGGAATCGATGCCTATACGGAGGATGCGCGAATCATTCCCGAAGGCGTTTCGGAGGCAGAAGCCTTTCATATGCTGTCCCTTGCCGTTTCACATGAAGAATCGTATACGGAATACGTTGAGCCGTTCGTTGGATATGCAAAATTTATTTTAGCACAGTTTTATATCGAAGGTGTTATCACCGAAATCGACAGACAAGCGGGCGAAAAGCTTCTTTTGGAGGCGGTACGCGAGCATAAAAGCCCGGAAGCGATGGCGTATATCGCAGAGCATCGCGATGAAATGCGTTCCGAGGCATTCAAAGCCTTTCTTCCGACAGGATTGTAAACTTTCTTACACAATATTGACAGAAAACGACAGATATGTTATACTGTATGCAGCAAATCACGGAGAAACACATATCAAGCAAAAGGACTTGCGTTTTTTTGTGTTGTGTGCTAAAATAAGAGAAAAAACGAAAACAGAGGATCTTCATCTTGTATTCACGTGTTTATCTGGAAATTACGAATATCTGCAACCGAAATTGCTCATTCTGCATCGGAACGAACCGTACACCGCGCCGTATGACGATGGCGGAATTCGAGTCGATCACGGAAAAATTAAGACCGCATACGAAGTATATCTATTATCATTTAATGGGAGAGCCTCTCACCCATCCGCTCCTGCCGGATTTTATCGCGCACGCAAAAGAAAAGGGCTTCCATTCCGCCATCACCACAAATGGCACATTGCTTGCAGGACGAGGAGAAGCACTCGTAAAGGCAGGCGTCTATAAGGTCAGCATTTCGGTCCATAGCTTTGAAAACGGTTCAGATGAGGATTATCTGCGTTATATCGGCGATTGTCTCGATTTTGCCGATATGGCAAGTCGAAACGGCGTTCTCGTTTGTCTGCGTCTTTGGAACAGAGGCTATGACGAGGGCAGAAATATCAATACCTTGGCGCTTATGCAGGCGCGTTTTCCTGAGGAAGAATGGAAATGGAGCGCGCGAGGTGCGCGTATACGCGATAAGCTTCATCTTGAGTATGGAGAACGTTTCGCGTGGCCCGATCTTTCCGCCGAGGATATGGGAGACGAGGTCTTCTGTTATGGACTCAAGGATCATTTTGGCATCCTTGTCGATGGCAGTGTCGTCCCATGCTGTCTCGATCATAACGGTGTGATCACACTAGGGAATATCCACGAACGACCCCTTGACGATATTATATCCTCTCCGCGTGCCGCGGCAATGGCAAAGGGCTTTTCCTGCCGACGGGCAACGGAGGAGCTTTGCCGCAAGTGCGGATATGCGAGACGATTTTCGCGTTAAATCAAAAAAGCGATTCGAAAAATTTTCGAATCGCTTTTTCTTTTTGACAAAATGCTTATGAGTACCAAAAAATTCGCAAGCATGCGACATTCTGCATCCTTTTATAACAAAAAATAAAAATTACAATTTTTACCAAACCTGTTGATTTCTGAAAAAAACTATGATATCATAATGGCGTATTCGATGCGGTTTGCCAAAATAAACCAAATCGAGACGCGGACATCATCGTGCTTGTAATTTTACGGAAAGGAGGAAAAAGGATATGAAAAACAGAAGACGTGTCATTGCTTTGTTTGTGCTTTTGTGTGTGATGTGCCTTAGCGTCGGTTATTCATAGCTTTAGGATACGCTTTGGATTGGCGGCTCAGCCACCGCTTCGTATGAGGATGTGCAAAAGCGCTTTGACGAAAACATTTATTTCCATTCCGCCATGCTGGAAAACGCACATATGAATTGCGGCGTATGCGAAGCATTCGTAACGTCCGATCTCGATGTTGCCGAAATGCAAGTCGGCGGCTTTGGTGCGATGGGAGACAGCGTGCAGGCTGTCTTTATCATCAATAACGACAACGCCGATGTGGATGCGGAATTTGCTATCCCGACGATCATGATCGACGGGATGCCGACAAGTGAATATTTCCATGTGGAAACGGACTGGATGTCCTCTCGTATTGTCGGTGCAGGGGAGAATACCACGATCAAGGTAACGGTTACGCTGATCAAAACGCCGTCGCATCTGAGCGTGGGTGAGACCGTTTCGGCGAATTTCACGGTCGTGCTGGATGCCGCCGCCGTAACGTCGTAATATTGGGCAGAGATCAGACAAGGAGGAGGATCATGAATCGAGATCGAAACCTATTATACATATTGAGCGGGCTCTTTTTGGGGATACTTCTCCTTGTACTTTTTGTGCCCAATGTCGCATGGCAAAGACCGATGCTCGCGGTTTTTTTGTCATGCTTTGCACTTATCGTTTTCATGGGTATCAAAAAAAGAAGTCTTTTATCCATCCATAAAAGAGAGATCGCCATTTTGGTGTTGATGACGGCGTGTGTATACACGACGATCTATTATCTTTCCGGCTTATATTTCGGCTTTTATCCTTCGATCTATCGGATAACGTCGGAAACGCTTTTGACGGAGCTGATACCAACGATCGTGCTGATCGTCGCCTCCGAGGTGATACGAGGCGTATTCCTTTGGCAAAGGAGACGAGGCGTGGATATCATGTCGTTTGTATCTCTTGTGGCTTTGGATGTGGTGTTGGGCGGTTATATGGGAGATGTGGATGCGTTTTACGGATTTGTGGATTTTTATGCGCTTTCGCTTTTTCCCGCCGTTACGGAAAATCTTTTGTACCATTATCTTTCCCGTCGCTATGGAATACTCCCGAATATTGCATACCGAAGCATATCGGCACTTTGTCCGTATTTGATTCCGTATACGCCCGCCATCCCGAATTCTTGGCTTGCGTTTGCAAGACTTCTCGCACCGCTTTTGGTATATCTGTTTTTATTTATACTCTATGAAAAGAAAAAATATGCCGTTTCAGAGAAAAAAAGAGGAAGACATACCGTTTCCTCTGCGGTCTGTCTTGTGGTGATGGCGGCGCTTGTCGTGCTTGTTTCCTGTCGATATCGATATGGTGTGATCGTCGTTGGTTCCGAAAGCATGACGGGCGCTGCCAATAAAGGCGATGCGTTGCTCTATGAGCGATACGAGGGACAGCTCATTCGGGAAGGCGAGATCGTGATTTTTGAAAAGGACGGAAGAAAGATCATTCACCGCGTCGTCGATATCTGTTGCACAAACGGAGAACTGCGATATTATACCAAGGGCGACGCCAACGACTCAATGGATACGGGATACGTTACGGAGGAGATGCTCATTGGGATCGCGGATGTCCGTATTTGTTATATTGGGTATCCAACCATTTGGCTGAGGGAGATGTTTATAAGCTTAGATTCCCAAAAATAAGAATGAGAGGTGAAAAACAGATGTCTCAAAACGAAAAAAACGAAAGAATCTATTATCGAAAATGGCGAAATCGCTGTATTTGGGTACAATTGATCTCCGCGGTCTTGCTTGCGGCGATCACGCTGTTTTTGTTTTTCCGATATTATCGCGCAAATCGTGATCTGTATCTTTCTTACACCGAGATCGGTGGTGTGGATTATCGGGTGTATCTGACGGAAAACGCATATCATACCGAGCCGTATTTGGGGGAGGATAACGTTTACGTTGCGGAGCTCATTGACCATATCCAAGCGGATTTTTCATATGATCTTGCCGTGGATACCGAAAGCGTTCGTTATGATTATACATATCGCATCGATACACAGCTTGAGATCCGAGATAAAGAGACGGGCGAAGCGATCTACGATCCGATCTATGTGATAAAGGAAAAAACGACGCAGCAGGCGCAAGCGCGCAGCATAGCCATTCGGGAAGGTGTTACGATCGATTATCAAAAGTACGACCGTCTTGCAAGGGCATATATCGAGGAGTATGAGCTTCGCAATATCACGAGCGCGTTGTTCGTTCGCGTGTACGTTGATGTGCATGGTGCGAGCGAAGCCTTTGCCTCCGATCATGCGTCAAGCTATATGATCGAGCTTTCGATGCCGCTTGCGAAAAGCATCGTTGCTCCCGAGATACATACTACGGTTCCGCAAAGCGAGCCCCTTATCCTTGCGAACAACCCTGTCGAAACGGAAACACTGAAGGTGTTTATGATATTGTTTGCCTTTTTGACAGCGGCGCTTCTGATCGCGCTTTTGTTGTTTATCCGTGTAACGCGAAATAAACATATCGAATATACGGGCAAGGTCGAAAGGCTTGTTGCCAATTATAAATCTTATATTCAGAAGATCAACAATGCGTTCGACCCAACGGGATATCAGATTTTGAGCGTGGCTTCCTTTGGTGAGCTTCTGGAGATTCGGGATACCTTGCAATCTCCGATCTTGATGCTGGAAAACAAAGACAAGACCTCCACGAAATTCATCGTACCGACGATGACGAAGCTTCTGTATCTATATGAGATCCGCGTGGAGGAATAGCCAAACGGCGAGATTGACTTGGCGCAATAAAAAAGGAACGGTAAGACCGTTCCTTTTTCGCGTTATTCGATATCGACTGTAACTTTTTTGCCTGCGCCGGTAGCGGCAACTTTCATAAGCTGACGAATTGCTTTGGCAATTTTACCATGCTTGCCGATGACCTTGCCCATATCGGGAGGTGCAACGGTGAGCTTCAAGGTGATGCTTGTTTCGGTTTCGTCTGTTACGGAAACAACTACGTCGTCAGGACTGTCTACAATCGCTCTCGCAATGTTGGCGAGAGTTTCTTTGAGATCGGTCATTAGACGAACTCCAATTATTCGGTGATGCCGGCTTTTTTGAGCAAGCTCTTAACGGTTTCAGTGGGCTGAGCACCGTTAGAGATCCATTTAGCAGCTTTTTCAGCGTCGATCTTGATGTCAACGGGGTTGGTGAGGGGGTTGTAGTAACCGATTTCTTCGATGAAACGGCCATCACGGGGATAACGGGAATCTGCAACAACTACGCGATAAAAGGGAGCTTTCTTAGCACCGATTCTTTTGAGTCTGATTTTAACTGACATGTTCGTGTCCTCCAAAAAATAAAATATAATATGATTTTTTAATTTGATATAATCTTTCAGGCGGCTTTGGACCGCTGAATTATTAACGGATCAAAACGGCATACCGCCGCCCATCTTGCCGAACTTGGCAAGCTTTTTGGCGCCCTTTGCGCCGGAAAACTGCTTCATCATCTTGCTGACGGTGTCAAACTGCTTCAAAAGGCGGTTGACCTCTTCCACGGTCGAGCCCGAGCCTTTGGCGATACGGGTCTTGCGGGAATAGTTGATGATATCGGGTTTTTCGCGTTCTGCGGGGGTCATGGAAAGAATGATCGCTTCGGTCTTTTTGATGATATTTTCATCAAATTTTGCATCCTTGAGCGCATTCGGGGAAATACCGGGCATCATGCCCATGATGGATTCGAGAGAACCCATATTTTTGAGCTGGGTCATCTGATCGAGATAATCGGTCAGCGTGAAGCGGGATTTGCGGAGCTTTTCCTCCAGCTCTGCGGCTTTTTTCATATCGAAGTTCTGCTCGGCTTTTTCGATGAGAGAGAGTACGTCGCCCATGCCGAGGATTCTCGAAGCCATACGGTCGGGATAGAAGGGCTCGATAGCGTCCATCTTTTCGCCCGTACCGATAAACTTGATGGGCTTACCCGTAACGTATTTGACGGAAAGTGCCGCACCGCCTCTGGTGTCGCCGTCGAGCTTGGTTACGATAACGCCCGTGATATCGAGCATTTCGTTGAAGGTCGTTGCGACGTTGACGGCATCCTGACCTGCCATCGCATCGATGGTGAGCAGGATCTCGATGGGATCAAGCTCTTTTTTGATATCCACGAGCTCAGCCATCATATCTTCGTCGATCTGCAAGCGGCCTGCGGTATCGATGAATACCATGTCATGACCGTTTTTGATAGCGTATTCAACGCCGTGCTTTGCGATCTTGACGGGAGAGACCTTGTCGCCCTCGGTGTAGACGGGAATGCCGACCTTTTCACCGACGATCTGGAGCTGCTTAATCGCGGCGGGACGGTAAACGTCGCACGCAACGAGAAGCGGATTTTTGCCCTGCTTTTTCATCATGGCGGAAAGCTTACCGGTGTGCGTGGTCTTACCTGCACCCTGAAGACCGACCATCATGATGATCGTAGGCGGTTTCGAAGAGATCTGAAGCTTTGCCTGCGAGCCGCCCATGAGAGCGGTGAGCTCTTCGTTTACGATTTTGATAACCTGCTGTGCAGGCATCAGGCTCTCGAGTATTTCGGAACCGACTGCACGTTCTGTTACCTTGTTTATAAATTCGCGGACGACCTTGAAGTTTACGTCGGCTTCGAGCAATGCGAGCTTGACGGCGCGCATGCCTTCCTTGACGTCCTTTTCGGTCAAGGTGCCTTTGTTTTTGAACTTCTTAAAGGCTTCTGCGAGTTTTTCTTGAAGATTTTCAAACATATTGTCCTCCTTTTCTGCGGGTTTGCCGCGTATGGAAGATTAGAGCGAAATGGAACCGAAGATCTCCGCCACGTGGTCGATGTCGGGAGCGGCTTCGGGATATTTGCTTTTCAGCGAATGGAGAAGCGTTTCCGCCTCTTCGGATTTGCGCGAGATGCGCTCAAGCTTTTCTGCAAGACCGAGCTTCTTTTCGAAGCCGAGGAGCGCGTCCTCTGCGCGTTTGATGCTGTCGCGCACGCCCTGTCTTGTAATGCCTGTGTTTTCGGCGATCTCCGAAAGGGAAAGGTCGTCGTTATAATAAAAATCGAACATTTTGTTCTGCGCTTCGGTAAGAAGCTCACCGTAAAGATCAAAGAGAACGGTGAGATGAAGATTCTTTTCAAACATCGGATACAACCTCCGTGAATGTCTGTAAAGCTAAAAACTTTACAGAGTATACCATGATTTTTTGCGTTTGTCAATAGTTATTCGGATTTTTTGTGCATTTTTTCGGAAAAATATCGAAACGAAACAATGCGATAAAAAATCCTGAAAAGTTGCGGATACATATTGAAAATCCCCGAAAAAAGTTATATAATATAATGTATATGTATTATGAAAAACTGTATCTTCAAAAGTCTGCCCTAAAAACAAGTGCAGAACTTGTTCTCTTGGGATATCATATATAAGGATGGAAACAGCGAATGAAAATCATTTTAGACGTTATGGGCGCGGATCATCCCGCTGCTGAGCTTGTAAAGGGTGCGATCCTTGCGAAAAAGGAATACGGTGCCGAAATGATCCTTGTCGGAAACGAGGGTGAGATCCGTGAGGCGCTTGCCGCAAACGGTGAGGAGGTCTCTGCATGGGAGATCGTTCCAACGACGGATGTCATCACCATGGAGGATGATCCTGTTTCGATCCGCCGTGCGCATAAGGAGTCCTCGATGGCGGTAGCGCTCCATATGGTTTCGGAAGGAAAGGGAGACGCTATGGTTTCCGCAGGCAATACGGGTGCGCTTTTTGTGGGCGCAACGGGCTTTGTGCATTGTATTCCCGGTGTCCGCCGCGCGGCACTTGCGACGATTTTGCCGTTTGCAAATCCGATCCTTCTTCTCGATAGCGGTGCCAATGCGGAGCCTTCTGTGGATTTTATGCCTCTTTTCGCCGTTCTCGGCACGCAGTACATGAAAAAAGTGATGAAGGTAGATGCTCCTCGCGTGGGCCTTGTCAATAACGGCGCGGAGGCACATAAGGGAACATCGTTCTACCGTGAGGCACATAAGCTTCTTTGCGAAACACCGAATATTGAGTTTATCGGCAACGTTGAAGGCAAGGATATCCCATACGGCGTATGCGATGTGCTCGTGTGCGACGGCTTTACGGGCAATGTCGTCTTGAAAACGGCAGAAGGCGTTTCCAAGTTTGTCATGAAACAGATCTCGGATATGTTCAAATCGGATCTGATCGGTAAGCTTGCGGGCGTTATGGTTTTGAAGAAGGCGAAGGCGATGAAAAAGCGCTTTGATGCCAAGGAATATGGCGGTGCGCCCTTCCTTGGACTTTCGAAGCCCGTCATCAAGGCGCATGGCAATTCCGATGCCCGCGCTTTGAAAAATGCCATCCGTCAGGCGATGGATT
Source organism: Eubacteriales bacterium (assembly GCA_045124015.1). Lineage (GTDB taxonomy): Bacteria > Bacillota > Clostridia > Oscillospirales > CAG-272 > QALR01. The sequence goes on from JBGVLA010000015.1 coordinate 16,130, forward strand.
ATGCCAAGTCAGGCGTGATCGAAGAGATCGAAGCCAAGATGGGTCAGGCATAAACGAAATTATTATTTTAGAAAGAAGGTACGCATATGGCGGCGAAAAACGGCGGTTTGCCGAAAAATATCTGCTTCTTGGAGGAAGCCATCGGATATACGTTTCATAAAAAGGAATATTGTATCGAGGCTTTGCGTCATTCTTCTTACGCAAATGAAAATAAGCATCTCGGCTTTTGCTCCAATGAAAGACTGGAATTCCTCGGAGATTCCGTGTTGTCGCTCGTAACGAGCAGTTATCTGTTCGGGCTTTTTTCCGAACAGCCCGAGGGCGATCTCACAAAGCTGCGTGCAGACCTTGTTTGTACGCGTTCTCTCTCGAATTTCGCAAGAAGGATCTCTCTCGGCGATTATCTCTTGCTCGGTCATGGACAGGAGCTTGTCGGCGGACGTGATCAAGATAAGATTTTAGAGGATGCCTTTGAAGCGCTCCTTGCGGCGATTTATCTGGATTCCGGTAAGGATCTGGATACCGTTGCGGCATTTTTGAATCCGCTTTTGAAGGCGGATGTGGACAAGCGTATCACGAGCCGTCCCATCCTCGATCCCAAATCCCATTTGCAGGAGATCGTGCAGGAAGCAAAAGGTCTGCTTGCGTATGATATCGTTTCCGAGAGCGGACCCGACCACGATAAGCGTTATGTTTGCGAGGTTCGCATCGACAATAACGTGATGGGCAAGGGTGAGGGCTCCAGCAAGAAAAAGGCGGAGATCGCGGCGGCGGAGGATGCCCTGCGTAACTATATCCGCGCATGAAAAAGCACGCCAATATCCCGATCTTTATTCCGCACGTCGGTTGTCCGAACGATTGTGTTTTTTGCAATCAGCGGAAAATTTCGGGGCATACGCATTTTGACCGAGAATCGGTCCGCGCGGAGCTCGATGAAGCATTTTCGACGGTGCGCCGCGATATACCCGTTCAGATCGCCTATTTCGGAGGGAGCTTCACGGGGATCGACCGCGAGGATATGCTGTATTTACTTTCTCTTGCAAACGAATATATCGATGCAGGGAAATGCGAATCCATTCGCATCTCCACCCGTCCCGACTATATAAACCGTGAAATTCTCGATATTTTACGCAAATATCGTGTGAAAACCATCGAACTCGGCGTGCAGAGCATGGATGACTGCGTGCTTTCGGCTTCTCACAGAGGGCATACCGCGGCAGATACCGAGCGTGCGTTTTCGCAGATCTTGGAATATGATTTTGAGCTGATCGGTCAGATGATGACGGGGCTTCCCGCTTCAACGACGGAAAGTGAGGTCATGACCGCGCAAGCAATATGCAAAATGGGAGCACACGGCGCAAGGATTTACCCGACAGTTGTCTTTTCCGATACGGCGCTTCACGAAATGGCGCTTTGCGGAGAATACACGCCGTTTACGACGGAA
>JBGVLA010000016.1:0-14288 GCA_045124015.1 Eubacteriales bacterium
GGCGTTCCGCAGGAAAAGCACGAACAAGGAGGCCGTCTTTTTTCAAAACACGGGAAAATTCCTTGCCGTCATAGGGTGCGAAAAGATTGATGAGGACATCGATGCTTTCGCTTGGAACGGGGAGATCGAAAATGCTTGCCACAGCAAGGCGCAGACTTTTATCGCGCAGGGATGCCGCATGGATGGCATCGCGGGAAACGTCAATGCCGTAAACGGCTTCGGTTTGCAGGGCGTTTTTGATATTCACGGTATAATATCCCTCGCCGCAGCCTGCATCGAGGATCGTTGCATTCGTGGGAGCGTTTTGGCGGACGATATCGGTAATGGCATTTGAAAGCGGTGCGTAAAAGCCCGCATTCAAGAAGCTTTTGCGCGATTCCACCATGAGCTTATCGTCGCCATGACGGACGGAGCCGGATTTTGATGGGCGCAGGAGATTGACGTATCCGCGCTTGGAAAGATCAAAGCAATGCTTATTTGGACAAACAAGAGAATTTCCGCTTTTTTCAAAGCGTTCCTTGCAGATGGGACAGGTGAAGAGATTCATGATATCCTTCTTTCATTAGATTTGTTCGCAAGCCTTAGGTTCTGCGTATCTCCGTGCGGTCATCCTGAGCGAAACACCGCCCAGATTCCGCCTGCGGCGATTTTGCTTTCGCAAAATTTCGACTTCGGGCTTCGCCCTTCGCTCAGAATGACGTGGCGGTGTGTAGTCGAATGGATCTCGCGGACCCAGCATCACGTTCTTTTAAGGTGATCGAACAAGTTTATTATATATATTTTTCAAAGAGAACGGAAAGCCTGCCTTTTCGGGTCGTTCCGCTTTGCTCGCGGAAATAGGCTTTTCCACGACCGCGCAAAACGAGCTTATCGCCCTCAGCGATTCGCGCATCGGGCTTTGTTGCTTCCGTGTCGTTCAGAAAGACCATACCGCGCGAAATGGCTTCGACGGCATCGCTTCGGGAAACGCCGAAAACGGCGGAAAGCATATTATCCAATCGCAGAGATGCGACGCTTTCGCGGATAAATTCCGTTTTGATCTTGGGAGGCTCTAAATTTTTGATGGCATCGATGGTGATCTTCAGAGAAGCGGAGCCTGCTTTTTCAAAATTGGCAAGCAGGTAATCTGCGATGGATTTCATGACGATGATCTGTGCGCCATGCTCGCCGACCAAGATATCACCGATCACGGAGCGTTCGAGTCCCAATCCCAAAAGCGCACCGAGATAATCTCTGTGCGTAAGCTTTGCGGAGGAGGAACGGCAACGAACAAGACAGAGCGGGTCATCCTCTTCTTCGAGGACAAAGTCATCCTTTTCCATATATTCGGGCAAAAGAAAGAGAATGGTACGCTCCGCGTCGGGATAACCGCCCCAAAAAACATGATTGGGATATCGGTTTTTCAGATGTGCCATGGCGGAGGAGCGCTCGCCAAGGCTTAAAAAATGGGTGTTGGTGAGCATATAGCCGTCTTCGCATTTGCGAAGCTTGTCGTCGATAAGAGAAAGAAGAAGCTCGTTTTCGGTCATGGAAAACCTCTTTTCTGAAAAATGTTTCGAAATTTGTGAGGGGGGTATTTACAAACGCCTGAATTTATGGTAAAATTTAGGTGTTAATAAATAAAGAAAGGCGGACATACCAATGGGAAATATTTGGCATGATATGAATCCTGAACGCATCAAACCCGAAAATTTCGTAAGCGTTATCGAAATCACAAAGGGCTCCAAAAAGAAATACGAGCTTGACAAAGAATGTGGTTACTTGCGTCTCGACAGAATCCTTTATACTTCAACACACTATCCCGCAAACTACGGATTTATTCCGCGTACATACGGCGATGACAACGACCCTCTTGACGTTTTGGTGCTTTGTTCCGAGCCCATCGACCCGATGACCTTGGTGGAAACCTACCCGATCGGCGTCATTACGATGATCGACAACGGACACAGCGACGAAAAGATCATTGCCATTCCGCTTCAGGACCCCAACTACAATATGTACCGCGATATCGGTGCGCTTCCGCTCCACATTTTTGAAGAAATGCGCCATTTCTTTACCGTTTATAAGGCGCTTGAAAATAAGGAAACGGCGGTTCATGAGGTGCAGGGCAGAGAAGCGGCGCTTGCCATCATTCAGCAGTGTATCGACCGTTATCAGGAAAAATTCGGCGATAAGGAATAAAGATTCTGAAAGCCGCAGGATACGGGCGACCGCAAGGTCGCCCGTTGTGTTTATGAACGTCCGATAGTTCCGCTGTCGAGCATTGCTTCTTATTTTGGCGAAGTGAAAATACAGCGGCAATCGGGTGCGGGTACTACCCGATCATCTTTTCTCAACCAAGAAGAAGAACGGCGATGTGGGAGAATTGACGATCTTGAATTTGCAGGCGCAAAGCTGTTTGCGGTCAAGCGTTGCAAGAAAATCGTCGATGAGATTGCCCTCAATGGTGCCTTCCTCATGACCGGGATACACGGCGATGAGCAGTGCGCCGTCCGCGTCAAGCAGGTCGATGGCGGCTTCAATGGCGATCATCGTGGTGTCGCGCTTGGTGGTGATGGATTTATCTCCGCCCGGAAGAAAGCCGAGATTGAACATGCCGATGCAAATTTTTTCGCTTACGTAGTTTTTGACGTTGGAGTGAGAATCGAGAATAAGGGTGTAGTTTTTCGGCGCGTTTTCGCGTTCGAGAAGACCGCGACTGCTTTCCAGCGCTTGGGGCTGGATATCGAAGGCGTAGACCTTGCCTTCTTCACCGACAGCCTCTGAGAGCCAGAGGGTATCGTGTCCGTTGCCCATCGTAAAGTCAACGGCAATACCGCCCTTTTTGATATGAGGAATCAGAAAATTCTTTTCCACTTCGAGTAAGTTTATCATACTTATTTACCTGTACTTTCTGAGAAATTAAAGCATTTTTTGAAAAATGCGAGGATTCGTTTTTCGTATTCTTCCTGTTTGAGCAGGAAACACATTCCGTGTTCCGCTTCGTCAACGGTGAAAAATTCCTTGTCGGATACGCAAGCTGCATGATTTTCTACCGACATTTCATAGGGAACAAAGCGGTCCTTTTTGCCATGCGCGAAGAAGATCGGCACCTTGCAGGTTTTCATCGCGTCGATGGTGGTGGCTTCCTTGAGCCCGAAATGCGCGAGCAGATGCGAGATCGGTCTTGCAAAGTGTGCAAACGGGAAAACGGGAATGGTGTTTGTCGCCTTCAAAACGGAGCAGACGACCTCCCAAGGAGAGGTGAAGCCGCAATCCGCGATGACGCCCTTGACATTTTTCGGCATATCGAGCGCGGTCGTCATGAGGACGGTTGAAGCACCCATGGAAACGCCGTCCATGATGATGGGAAGCTCCGAGCCAAATTCACGGTTGATCACGTCGAGCCACTTACGGCAATCGTAGCGTTCTTTCACGCCGAGGGTGATGTATTTGCCCTCACTTCTGCCGCAGGCGCGTTGGTCAGGGCAGACGATGTTGATGTGATGCTTATGATAAAAGGGAAGCACCATGGAAAAATCCGATGCGCCCGTTCCGCGATAGCCGTGCATGAGGAGAACGGTGGCAACGGCATTTTCCGCCTCCAAAACGTCGGCGTAAAGGGTCAGACCGTCATGAGATTTGATGCTGAGCGTGCGACGGGGTTGCGCGAAATACCATTCTTTATCGCGTTTGATCTGTTCACGAAACGGTGCGAATGCGGGCATGAGGGAGGCGGTATCCACGGAGGATTTTCCGCTTTCGGGCTTTCTGCCGAGTGCGCCGCGGAACATGAGCGTTACGGTGATAAACGAGGCGATCAAAAACACTGCCAGAATGCCAAGGAGAATATATAACCACAACATATGTAAGATTCCTTTCAGAGAAATAATATAGTATTATAGCACAAAGCGCTTGGCAATACAAGGGTGTCGATGTAAAATTTGTCAGTCTTCGGGCATTTCGATGCGGAAGCTTCGGTGATGTACCATCGTGGAAAAAACGATCTGCGTTTTCGTTCTGCCGAAGCCTTGTAATTTGCTGATGAATTTATCCAAATGGTCGGTGCTTTCAAAGACGGTTTGGATGAGGACGGAATATTCACCTGTAACGTGGCTCGCTTCAATGACATCGGGGCAATCCGTTAAAAACGGATACAGCTCGGCTTTGCGGTCGGGTGTTACCTCTAAATTGATAAAGGCGCGGACGGGATGACCCAAAACGGCGGTATCGCTGATATTGGCGTGATAGCCGAGTAGTATCCCTGCTTTTTCCATCGCGGAGATACGGGCGGCAACGGTCGGCGCGGAGGTGAAGACCTTTTCGGCGATCGTTTTGATGGGAGTACGGGCATTATCCTTTAAGATATTCAAAATGGCAATGTCGATTTTATCAAGATTGTGTTTCATAAAAGCCTCGTTTTTTTATATTTTGATCGTTCAATTACAATTTTACCTTTTTTTATAAAAAAATCAAGATGAAAATTTTATTTTATTAAGAAAAATATGCAAATTATTTATCTTATTTGAATATGCAAAAAATATATTTACAAAATGCAAATTTCGTTTTATTATGATTTGTGGAAATTTTGAAATACCCCTAAATTTTGATATAAATTCAGATGAAAGGTTTGGATAAAGACAATGAATGAAGAAATGATGATGAGAATCGAACATGACTCGATCGGCGACCTTGAAGTACCTGTTGACGCGTATTATGGCGTTCAGTCTCTCCGCGGTGCTCGTAACTTTAAGATCACAGGCACAGGCCTCCATCCTCTTTTTATTAAAAATATGGCAAGAATCAAGAAGGCGTGTGCGCTCGTAAACGGTCATATCGGCACGTTTTCTTCCGACAAAGTAGATGCGATCGTTGCAGCTTGCGATGAGATCATTGCAGGCGGTCTTATGGATGAATTTATCTCCGATGCGATTCAGGGTGGTGCAGGTACCACCGCAAACATGAACGCAAACGAAGTCATCGCAAACCGTGCCATCGAAATCCTCGGCGGTAAAAAAGGCGATTATTCCATCGTTCACCCCAATGACCACGTAAACAACGCACAGTCCACAAACGACGTCATTCCTACCGCAGGTAAAATGACCGTTATCGATCTTATCCAGCCTCTTCTCGTCAGCCTTCATACCTTGGTGCTTGCTTTTGAAGGCAAGGCAAAGGAATTTGACGGTATCATCAAGATGGGCAGAACACAGCTTCAGGATGCAGTTCCGATCCGTCTTGGTCAGGAATTTGCCGCTTATGCCGCTGCGATCCGCCGCGATATCAGACGTATTGAATATGCGGAGAAAGAAATGCACTCCATCAATATGGGCGGTAGTGCGATCGGTACTTCCATCAACGTTGACCCCGTATATCTCGAGGAGATCAGCAAGGTTCTTTCTGCGGTTGCAGGCTATGAACTCAACTCCTGCGATGACCTTATCGACGGTACACAGAATCTTGACGGTTACGTTGCCGTTTCCTCTGCGCTCAAGACCTGCTGTGTAAACCTTTCTAAGATCGCAAATGACCTTCGTCTTATGTCCAGCGGTCCTCGTACCGGTATCGGCGAGATCATGCTTCCTCCGAAGCAGAACGGTTCTTCCATCATGCCCGGTAAGATCAACCCCGTTATCCCTGAGGTCGTAAACCAGGTCGCATTCCTCGTGATCGGTCATGACGCGACCATCACCGCTGCTGCTGAAGCAGGTCAGCTCGAACTCAATGCATTTGAACCCGTTCTTTTCTATCAGCTCTTTGAATCCATTTCCGCTATGACAGGCGCTGTAGATACCTTCATTGAAAACTGTGTCATCGGCATTCGTGCAAACGAAAAGCATTGCGTTGCAAACGTAGAAAAGAGCACAGGTATCGTTACTGCAATGGCTCCTTATATCGGTTATCAGCGTTCCGCTGCTATCGCAAAGGAATCTCTTGCAACAGGTGTTTCCGTTCGTGAGATCATTCTTCGTGATGCGATCATGAGCGAAGCAGAGCTCAATGACCTTCTTGATGCTCGTGCAATGACAGAAGCGCGTGCCCTCGATACCAGCAAGGTTAAAGCATAAATTACATAAAATCAGACAAAGGCAATACCAATCTTTCGGTATTGCCTTGATTTTTTGCGCGAAATATGATATACTAAGTCCATCATAAAACTTATATAGGGAGAAATACAAATGATTCGTTTGATTGCTTTTGACCTTGACGGTACACTGACTCAACATAAGACCAAGCTTGAACCTGCAAACTATGAGATTTTGGTGGAGCTTTCTAAAAAATATAAGCTTCTGATGGCAGGCGCAGGTGCTTGTATGCGAATTTTTAATCAGATGAATGAATTCCCGATCGATATTATTGGTAATTACGGTTTGGAATTTGCGGAATATGACCATGAAAAGAAGACCTTGAATGTTTTGGAAAGCAACGTGCTTCCTTGCGACCGCGAAAGTGTAGAACGCCGTGTTACCATGATTCGTGAAAAATACGGTTATACCGATTTCGTTGGCGATAACGTACAGTATCATGCGTCGGGTTGTGTAACATTCCCGCTTCTCGGTACGGCGGCAAATATTGAAGATAAATTGTCCTTTGACCCTGACCGAGTAAAACGCCGTGCATTTTATGATGACGTTTGCGAGATTTTCAACGAATATAATGTCTTTGTTGGCGGTTCTTCTTCGTTTGATATGGCTCCCAAGCCTTTCAATAAGTATTATGCCATCAAAAAATATTGTGAGAAAATGGGCATTGCAGAAGATGAAATCGCGTTTGTCGGTGATGATTACGGTCCCGGCGGTAATGATGAATCCGTTTATAAATCTCCGATTCGTTTTATCACGATCGATGATTATCGTACTTTCCCCGAAGTGATTCGCGGTGCAGGACTTCTCTAAAATTTGTATTTTCCTGTTGACTTTTCTTACAAAATGTGATATGATAAAAAAGCCGTCGGTACGGCGGCTTTTTTGTTACAGATTCATACGAGGGTTATCGAAGCTTTCATAACGGGTGAGCGAGTGCAAAAACGCATCGCGTTTTCCCGAGCGATACCCCACAAAGCAAGGAGCTTCGGAAGCATAGTTTTGCTATGCGCGCGAAACGACTATGCAACTGGGGAGGGCAGGGTCTTGAAAACCTCCGCGTGTCAGTTCATCTTATTCTTCAAAAAGCCTTGTATTTACAAGGGTTTTCGCACTTTTCCATCTTGCGGAATTTCGCAGTTCTCGCGTAAAGTTCTCGCAAAAATCGGTGTTCCCACACCGCCACAATTTCATACGGAGGGTTATCGAAGCGGTCATAACGAGGCAGTCTTGAAAACTGTTTGACGGTTCCCGTCACGTGGGTTCGAATCCCACACCCTCCGCCATTTTTCACAAAAATGTGAGCTAAAAACACTTGAAATTCGGTTAAAATGCCGAAAATCAGGTGTTTTTTCTTTTGTCCCATGAGAGAACTCAAATGTAAATTCGCAGGGATTTTCGGTTTTTATGGGATTTTGGGAGAGAACGCTTTTTTCTTGCAAAAGTTCGATTTTCCCAGCACCCACAAGGCTTTTCAGCTTTCCCAAGAACTCGTTTTTTTAGAAATCTCAGGTGCTTTCACGGTGTTTTCCATGATTTTTGCCGCATTTTCCTTGCTGTTCCAATCCAAATGGGTGTAAAGATTGAGGGTAATACTGTCCGTGCTTTTTATGTGTGGCAGCTACATGATAAATATGAAAGGAGACAGTTTTTGTCCTGATTAAAAATATAACGAAATGTGTCCATTATCTTTGGAAAACTCTTTGTAGGTAGTTAAATAAACGAAATATAGAGATATTGGTTTACATAAAAAATCCCTTAGAACTTATCCTTAAATAATTATTTCAAGGATTCGCTCTAAGGGAATAATATAGGTGTTATGAAGATGACTTGTTTTTGCCTATTTTGATGTGTATACAGCCCAAAATAAGAGATGTGATAATAATAGGCCAAATTAAGAGTATGAGAAGAAAATAACCAGGCGCAGTAATTTGATGTGGAGCATAAAGAATGAGTGCGGTAATGAGAGCAAGAACCAAAAAAGAAGAAATACTACAGGATATTCTTTTTGATTTGGATTGGTCTTTTGCTAAAAGTGTATAGCCGTTTTTTATCAATGAAAGCACTGCTACAATTACAGCAAGATATATAAAACAAAAATGCCAAACATTCTCTAACTGCACTGAGGGGATTTCAAGTTTGTAGAAGAGATCTGGATCAATCTCTGCTTCTGAACGTAAACGATCTAAATATTCCAAATTTTCAATTATATATTGAATTTCATGTATAGTAAAGAGCACAAAAAAGATCACAAATAAACTTAACATAATGCATAGATATCGTTTTTGAATTTTTCTCATATATGATTTCCTCCAACACATTACTCTGCCTTTATTTCATTATAAATATATCACTATTTGGGAAAATTTACAAGTGCTTTTCCAATATATTAAAATATTTTTAATATATTCCAATGGTATTCTTCGTTGGTCGACAAAGAAATATAAAATAATTTCTCAAAATTATTTTAAGCATTATCTCGCATTATAGTTAAATCAGCGTCAATCGACTCGTAGAATGCTTTTGTGCGAACAGTTTTATGACGAATATGATTTCGAAAAATGTGCAAATACAGCGGATTTTGATTTTAGTTCGAAGTTTTTGAAAAAATTTGTTCCCACCGGGGACGAATTAACTTTCTGTCCAATGGGCAAGAAGTTATTTTTAATGAAATTCCCGACCATTGGTCAGGTACACTTTGACTCCATTGGTGTCGAAGTTAGGAAATGGGGCACCAGTGGTGTCAAATTTCAGAATGAGAAATATACGCTTCTCCTTGCCGAGGGCTTGCAAATTTGGGTAGCAGTATTGTTTCTCCGTCGGTTTTATGATATAATTAAGTTGATAGAAACATCGCAGTATGAGAAATTTGTAAAAAATATTTAATGTCGAAACTGCGTAATTTCCAATAAAACAGAACGAAAAAAGAATATGTATAATGTTTAGAAAAACTTGAATTTGTAGAATAGAGGTGTATTTTAGATGAAAAATGAAAAAAACACCAAGTTTTTTAGAGATCCTTCAAAAATATATGTTAGGAAATTTCGCTTTTATCCTTCTTTTTTATACAATAAACTCGATAAATGGTTAAACCAAATGAGCCTTTTAGGATGGCATTTAGTTGATAGCAATCCGTTTTCCTTTTTGTTTGAGCAAGGCGATCCAGAGAATAAAATATATTTTACATATGAGGCTGGTGGAACTCGCAATGATGCTGGCAAATACAGTATTCCACTAAGATATCCGTTTCTCGATAAGACTTATGGTGTAAAAAGTAATCATTCAAAACTGAATAAAAATCAAAGAAAAACATATTTAACAGTAGAAATAGATACAAAAAAGATTGACATAAAAAACGATGTTGGATATAAAGAACTTATAAATGATCGTAATAGACTATACAGAAAGCTCGCAATCAGAAACGCAATTATATTTCTTGTTTTGATTATTATGTGTATTGCTTGCATAGTTTTAAAAAAGTAAATTCCCATTTATCAAATAGACCTCAATACCTCGACAGATTATAAATATCTGTCGGGGGTTTCTGTTCTTGGAGATAATTCGTTTTCGTGTCCTGTTTTTCTGCTACGGTGGGGCAGAATTTTTCACTTCTGCCCCATTGGTGCATAGGTTAGTTTGCATTAACTTCCGCGCCATTGGTGGGGAAGTTGCGTAAATAGGGTATTGGTTTTTAACTTGTGTGCCAATGGCACACCATTTTTATCTCTCCCAATCTCGGTATCTGATGCGCTCTTTTTGGGGCGGTGCGATGCCGAGATCTTCTTTCTGCTTGTTTGTGAGGTAATATTCACGGGCGATTTTCTCTCGTCTTGCCGCGTATTCCGCTTCGATTTGCTCCTTCATCACGCCTGAACGCTCCAAAACATTTGCCAAATCCTTCTTCTCAAGGCGCAGTTTTTTTATCTCGTCATTGGTGATTTTGATCAGCAAACGGAAGCCTTTGAGCCTTTCGGGATCGGTTTCTCTGCGGACATGATTGTAGAATTGCCTTCGCTCGTCGAGCTTTTCGTGAATCTTTCGCTCCACTTGGTCGAGGTATTTGCTCACGTCCTCCTCCGTGCGCAGATGCTCTCGACCCAAAATATCTGCCTGTCGGGAGTACATTTGCGCGCGACTGCTCTCTTGTTTCATCGCCGGTGTCAGCGGTTTGTACCTCGGCGCAGGGTTATCCGGTGTGATCAGATCGGGTCCGCCGAGCAGATATACCATCAGGAGAACCACCCCGATGAGGGAAGGTTCAGCCAATAGTGCCTCTCTGTGGCGCTTCTCAAAGATGTCTTCTCGATAGTATCCATTGGTTTGTTTTTTATGCCAATAGTGCCATTTATACTCTTCTGCCCCCAATTCAGCACGTGCTTTCAGAAAGCAATACTCATAATTTGCGAGGGTGTGATTCTCACCAAGGCGATAAATTCTCGTCCATTTGGTATCGGAAACACGCTTGATGCGCGGATATTTTCGCTTGGGTGAGCGGTCAATTTCATAGCCAAGATCGCGTAAGTGATGCTCAAAATCCCACCATGAGGTAGAGATACGGAGGGCGGTATCGATGGCTTGCCGCATGAGATTATACTTTGTCGGCTCACCTGCCTTCTCAGCGAAGTAAATATTTCGCGGTGTTTTGCCGTCCGGTCTCTCGATGATGGATAGCCCTTTCTCATTGCAAATCTGGTCAGAGAAAAAGCGAAACAGATAATATTTCCTTTTATTGCAGTCAAATTTCTTTCCATCGACGAAGGAAACACTATTAACGACGAAGTGATTGTGCAGATGTTCGCAGTTCATGTGGGTGGCAACCAGCACTTGATGCCGCGCTCCCCACATTTTTTTTGCAAGCTCCACACCGATTTTATGGCATTGTTCAGGTGTAACTTCACCCGGTTTGAAGCTCTGATAGGCATGGTATGCAACGTTTCCTCCTGTCTTGCCGAAGTATTTTTGCGTAGCAAGCATGGATTCAAGGGGGTCTCCATCGCAATTTATCGCGGTTGTGAGGTAAGTTTTTTCTCCGTCAAGTGCAGTCTTGTCCTTGTTTTCGGCGTAGTGAAGTGCCTTGGCAAGGTCGGAATCTGTCTTATCAGGGTTCGCCGCATAGTCCAAAACACGACGCAAACTATCCTTAATTGCCCATATTTTTGTCGTCGCCATTGACACCTCGATAGAAATTTTCAACGGTTTCACGGAACTCATGAACGGCTTCTTGGAGCTGATCGAAGAAGGATTCCATCTCTTCATGCTCAATATATTCGTCAAGAGCGGTGAATAAAAAGAGGAGATCGGTGTATGCATCCGAGGGGATAGAGCGTAGTTTTTGTCCGCGCATGATCTGTCGGAACATCTCTGACACGGATAATTTGCACGCTTTGGCAAGCTCGGTGATGTGTTTTTTCTCTTCGGGAAGCAGTCGGATGTTGATTCCAACCTCACGATTTCGCTTTTTGGTTACTCTTTTTTTGATGTCTTGTCTTGTTTTTTGATTCATAAATTCTCCTTTTGATTCTGATTTTTTGATAGATGGACGGGGTTATAGGGGTGTCCCCAATCGGCTTGCCGTTCTGGGAATGTGGGCGGTGGCAATACGCCGCGGCAACACATTTCCTATGCTCGCTATCCGTTGGACAGAGATTTTTCCCCCGTCTGTTTTCATGTATTGCCAAATTTTTGATTTTTGCTGAAATGACAGTTATGACGATGATGACGGCATTTTCTCGTGTGCGGTACTGTCAAGATAACCGTCATTGCCGTCATGCCCGTCACTCTCGTCATGAGGCACGTAACAAAGCTCCAGCCAGCGCCCACTGCTTGTCCTGCCTGTGGCATAGGCGATGCCTTCGGGTTCCAAGCGTTCATAGGCATAGTCGGAAAGGGTGCGCGTCAGCACGCTGGGATTCATCACCGTTTCTCCGAGAACACCGAGAAGCTCCGTGGCACTCCCTCGGAAATGCCCGACCTTTTTGATATAGTCAATCACGGTGGTGAGGATTGGCGGTTGATGCTTTTCACGCAGTTCCTCGTCCTCCAAGCAATTGGTAAGAAGCCAATGACAACCCGAAAAGGTAAGCTCCAATTCGCGGTCCTTCACGTCACGCCCTGTGATGTAAAGCACAGCTTCTTTTTCTGCTCGTTTTTTCTTTCGCATGACGAACGAGGTGTCTGCCGCACCCATGAGTCCCGTCGAGCCCGAAATGTCATTGAAGCTGTCGTTGGAGTCCTTGACCTTGCGCAGATGATGAACGAGCACAAGGCAGATGCCATGCTCGTCTGCAATTCTTTTGAGTGCGGTCATGTCGGCATAGTCGGCTTCATAGCTCATTTTACTTCCGCTTGTTCCGCGGACACGTTGCAGGGTGTCGATGACGATGAGCTTGGTTTTCGGATGCTCATGCAGTTCGTCCTCCAGTTGCTTTTCAAGTCCCGTGCCGATGCGGTCTGCCGCGACGGCAATTCTGAGATTGGCAGGAGCAGAGTCTGTCAGCATACTCGCTCGCTTCTTAACACGGCGCAGAGGATCCTCTAACGTGAGGTAGAGAACGTCGCACCGATTGGTCGGAAACGTCCAAAGCGGTTCGCCATTCGCAACGCAAATACACAGCCAAAGCATCAGCCATGATTTGCCGATCTTGGATTGTCCGCACCACAAATTGAGTCCGCAAGGCAGAAGCCCTTCCACGATAAACTTGCAGGGCGGAAACGAGGTTGCCATCAACGTTTCCATGTCGATGGTTTGAATGGTTTTTGTTTCTTGTGGCATATAGCCCTCCTTTACTTATTCGTTTTCTTTCTGTTTGTTCAAGAGATATTCGACCACGCGGATTTTCGGCACACGGTATTTGTTTCCGATCTTGATGCCGTGGATCTGCGGCAGCTTCACAAAGTCAAGTGCCGCCTTTTTCCCGATGCCAAGCATCTTCTGAATCTCCGCAATGCCGACGATGTCATCGTATTCCGTGAACAAACTGTTTTGCATTTTGGTGTCTGTCATAGCGTCCTCCTTTCCGATAGTTTTTTTATATGTGTTTTTTACTGACAGAGAAGTGGTATCATGCGAAGGGTTCAGCTTTTGGACCCTTCATTTTTTTTAAGTTTATCAGACGAACTGTTCACCTAATGGACAGTTTGAAAAAAATATTTTTGTTTTTTTCATCATAACAGGCAAACTCGACACCTAATGACGAGTTCAGAAAAGTTTTTTTAAGAATAACAGATAAACCTATCAGCTTTTGCAAGGTTTGAAAAATTATTTATAAAATATCATAGCAATGGTTCACCTAATGGACCATTGGAAAAAATTCTTCCGTTTTTTCAGCATAACAGGTTAAGTCCCCACCTAATGGGGAGTTATCAAATATTTTTCAAATTTATCGTAGCACACGAATGTAACACCTATTGTTACATTCAAAAAAGTTTTTGAGTTTTCTTCATTCTAATGGTCAAATGGGCAACCTAATTGCCACTTTGAAAAAGTTTTTTAAAGAATAACAAAAAAAGGTGCCACCTAATGACACCTTAGAAAAAATATTTTTGAAAATTTGCATCTTTGACATGATACATGTGATGTGTTATACTGAAGGAAAACGAAAAGGAGTGTGATACGATGATTTACGTGATGTCGGATATACATGGGAACACGGCAAGATTTGAGTCTGTGATGAAACAGATCGATCTGCAACCAACCGATACGCTATATGTGCTTGGTGATGTGATCGATCGCTTTCCCGATGGAATTCGGATCTTGCGCCGCTTGATGGCGATGCCAAACGTGAAGATGCTTCTCGGCAATCATGAGCTTTTGATGTTGAATGCCCTTGATGATTTTTCAGGTTCGGAACAGGCGGAACGCTATCGAAACATTTGGTATTACAATGGCGGTCGCGCTACGCACAATTATCTCAAACACATCAAAAAGACCGTTCGCCGCGAGGTTTTTGATTATTTGAGGGATTTACCCACAGAAAGAGATGTTGAGGCTTCTGGCGTCCGATATAAGCTCGTACACGGTGCTCCGTTTGGCTATGGCTATGAAGAACATAAAGAGAAGTATATCTCACCGCTTGAATGCGCTGTGTGGTCGAGATGGACGCTGAATGATACCGTTCCCGATGGTTATACCTTGATTTTCGGTCATACGCCAACCTATAAGTATCAGCCGAATAATCCCCTTGAAATCTGGCACGGCGAAAACTGCATCGGCATCGATTGCGGTGC
>JBGVLA010000017.1:0-7793 GCA_045124015.1 Eubacteriales bacterium
TACATGGGTCAAGGGGTAAGCCCCTTGCGGTTCTTTTGCTACTTTTCTTGTCGTCAAGAAAAGGATGGCAGTTCTTTCTTTTTGGTGCCTTTTTCTTTCATGGAAAAGAAAAAGACACAACTCAATGAAAGGTAATTTGAATCAATGGAAAACAAAGATAAAGATTATTCTTATGCAAATCAAAAAATCGTGGATATCGAAATGGGAAAACGTGTGCAGACCGCGTTCATTGAATATGCAATGAGCGTTATCGTGGCACGTGCGCTTCCCGACGTTCGAGACGGTCTGAAGCCTGTTCACAGACGTATTTTGTATTCCATGTATGAAGAAAAGCTTACGTATGATAAGCCGTTCTGTAAGTCGGCAACGACGGTCGGTAACGTGCTTGGCAGATACCATCCGCACGGCGACGCATCGGTTTACGATGCCATGGTGCGTTTGGCACAGCCCTTCAATATGCGTTATACGCTCGTGGACGGACATGGTAACTTCGGTAACGTCGACGGCGACGGCGCGGCGGCTTACCGTTATACGGAAGCGAGAATGTCCAAGCTCGCAAACGAAATGCTCACGGATATCGAAAAAGAGGTCGTGGACTACGACCCGAACTTTGATAATAGCCGTAAAGAGCCTCGCGTGCTTCCTTCCCGTTTCCCGAACCTTCTGGTAAACGGCTCTGTCGGTATCGCGGTCGGTATGGCGACGAACGTTCCGCCGCATAACCTCGGAGAGGTCATCGACGGCACGATCTATTTCATGAAGCACCCCGACGCGACCGTTTCTGACCTTATGAACTTCATCAAGGGTCCCGATTTCCCGACCTCAGCCATCATTTGCGGTACATCGGGTATCTATCAATCCTATCTCACGGGTAAGGGCAGGATCATCGTTCGCGCAAGAGCACAGGTCGACGAACAAAAGCACCGTATCATCGTTACCGAGATCCCTTATCAGGTTAATAAGAGCATGCTTGTGGAATCCATTGCCGATCTCGTCAAGGATAAGCGCGTGGAGGGCATTACCGCTCTGCGCGATGAATCCGGTAAGGCAGGTATGAAGATCGTCATCGAATACCGCCGAGATGCCAACGGTCAAGTGATCCTCAATCAGCTTTATAAATATACACAGCTTCAGGATACCTGTGCGGTCAATATGATCGCGCTTGTAAACGGCGAACCCAAGGTCCTCGGTCTTCGTGAGATCCTTTATCATTATATCCAGCATCAAGAGGACGTGATCCGCCGCAGAACGAGATACGACCTCGAAAAAACACGCGCAAGAGTCCACATTCTCGAAGGTCTGAAGCTGGCGCTCGATGCGATCGATGAGATCATCCATACGATTCGCCATAGCGCCTCCAAGCAGGACGCAAGAGATGCGCTCATGGCACGCTTTGGTCTTACACAGATTCAAGCGCAGGCGATCGTCGATATGACCCTCGGTAGCCTTGCAGGACTCGAAAGACTCAAGATTGAAGAAGAGCTTGCCGCAAAGCAGGCACTTATCGCAGAGCTGGAAGCGATCCTTGCCGATGAAAACAAGGTCAAGGAAGTCATCGAAGCTGACCTTCTTGCCATCAAGGAAAAATTTGCAGACGGCAGACGCACTGAGATCGCAGGTGCGATCGACGATATCATCGATGAAGACCTCATCGATAAGCACGATTGCGTCATCACCATGACGAACGCAGGCTATATCAAGCGTGCGCCCGCAGATACCTATACCGCACAGAAACGCGGCGGCAAGGGCATCATCGGTATGACCACCAAGGAAGAGGATTTCGTGGAAAACGTCATGGTCGTCCACTCTCACAGCTATCTCCTCATGTTCACCAACATGGGCAGAGTATATATGAAAAAGGCGTATATGATTCCCGAGGCGTCCCGTACGGCAAAGGGTACGAATATCGTCAACGTTATCGATCTGAATGAAAACGAAAAGGTTACGTCCGTCATCTCCATTGCAGGATTTGAAGAGGATGAATATTTCGTGATGGTAACGAAAAACGGCGTCGTCAAGCGTGTCAACGTCAAGGATTTTGAATATCAGCGCAAGGGCGGTAAGATCGCCATTGACCTTGACGAGGGAGACGAGCTCGTTTACGTCAAGCACACTACGGGTGAGGATGAGATCGTCATTGCCACCCACGACGGCAGAGCCGTTCGCTTCAAGGAAAGCGATGCCAGAGTTATGGGACGAACTGCGCGCGGTGTGCGTGGTATCAAGATGAACGACGGCGATTATGTTGTCGGCGTTGCCGTTGTCGATGATAAGAAAAAACTCATTACGCTGACCGAAAAGGGCTATGGCAAACGCAACGATTTCGATACCTATAACGCTCGCAACCGTGGTACGAAGGGTGTAATTTGTCAGAAGACCAGCGAAAAGACAGGCGCGCTTGCAGGCATTGCCGCCGTCGGTGAAAACGATGATATCATGATCATCACAAACGACGGTACGATGATCCGTACTCCCGTTTCGGGTATCCCCGTTTACGAGGGCAATAATACCTCGGGCGTTATCATCATGCGTCTTTCGGGCGATGCGAAGATCATCAGCTTTACCGCGGTGAAATCCGATGAGGAGGAAGAAGCAGAGATCGAAGCGCTCGCTGCCGAACACAAAAACGAGTCTGTAACGGTCGAAAGCTTCCCCATCGCAGACGAGGATGAGATCTGATAAGGCTTTTACGTTCGGTGAACTTGGTAGGGGCGATTCACGAATCGCCCATAAAAAAATAAAAAATCGCAGGAGCTTTCCATAAAGATTTTCTCCGCGGTCATTTTGAGCGGAGCGCCGAGATCCCGCTACGCGATTTTGCTTCGCAAAATTTCGACTTCGGGCTTCGCCCTTCGCTCAGAATGACGCGGCGCTCGGTAGGGTGGGATGTCTACATCCCGCCGAGATATATGCGAATAAGTCTAATATATACCCCCATATTCCCAAGCATGGGAATATAACAAACATTTGTTTTATTTTTGAAAAAAAGAAAGGAAATTGATCAATATGGCTGAAAAAAAGAAAAAGAGTGCCGTTGTCGCTCCCGTTTCCGCAGAAGATAAGAAAAAAGCGCTGGCAACCGCGCTTTCCCAGATCGAAAAGGATTTCGGTAAGGGTACGATCATGAAGCTTGGCGAGAACGCGCATATGAACGTGGAGGGTATCCCCACAGGCTCTCTCACCCTTGACCTTGCGCTCGGTATCGGCGGTGTTCCGCGCGGCAGAATCGTCGAGATCTTCGGACCTGAATCCTCCGGTAAAACGACCGTTGCGCTCCATATCGCGGCAGAGGTGCAGAAGCTCGGCGGAGAAGCGGCGTTCATCGACGCAGAACACGCGCTCGACCCCGTTTATGCCAAGGCGCTTGGCGTGAATATCGATAATCTTCTCGTTTCCCAGCCTGACAGCGGTGAACAGGCGCTTGAGATCACAGATGCGCTCGTTCGTTCGGGTGCCATCGACGTCGTCGTCGTGGACTCTGTTGCCGCTCTCGTTCCTCAGCAGGAAATCGACGGCGAAATGGGCTCCAGCCACGTCGGACTCCAGGCAAGACTCATGAGCCAGGCACTTCGTAAGCTCTCGGGCTCTATCTCCAAGACAAATTGTGTTGTTATTTTTATCAACCAGCTTCGTGAAAAGGTCGGCGTGATGTACGGCAACCCCGAGACCACTCCCGGCGGCAGAGCACTTAAATTCTATTCCTCCGTTCGTATCGACGTTCGTAAGGTCGAAAACCTCAAGCAGGGCGATGAGGTCTACGGCAGCCGTGTCAAATGTAAGGTCGTCAAAAATAAGGTCGCTCCCCCCTTCCGCGTTGCGGAATTTGATATTCTCTACGGCAAGGGTATCTCCAAGGCGGGCGAGATCGTGGATATCGCCATCGAGCTTGGACTCGTTCAGAAGAGCGGCTCTTGGTTCTCCTACAACGGCGAAAAGCTCGCACAGGGCAAGGATAACGCAAGAAAAGCCATTGCAGGTAATGCAGAACTTATGAAAGAGCTCGAAAATAAGATCAAAGCGCAGGGTGATGAGCTTGACCTTAGCGCAGGAGAAGCATATTCTCTCGATGAAGATGACGAAGACGGTGCAGGTGATGATTTCGATATCCGTCTTCTTGACATCGAAAACGATGACTAATTTCCAATGACGATCACCGTTTACAATATCCGTGCCGTCGCAGACGGCGCGGAGGCGGAGATCTCCCTTGAGATCCGAAGCGGAGAGCAGAGCCAAACCATAAAGGGGACGGTCTCAGCTTTCATGCTCGGTGAGCTTGGGTTTGGCTCACGCATCGGTACGATCTTTGAGATCGACAGAAAAACGTGCGATGCGTTGCTTCGTTCGATGAAGCTCCATGCCGCCATCAAAAAGGGAATCGCGCTTCTCGGTTTTTCCCGAAACACCAAAAAATCGCTGATACGAAAGCTCATAGGAAAGGGCTATCCTGCCGATATTGCCGAGGAAGCCGCAGAATTTCTTGCGGTTCACGGATATATTCGTGAGCATGACGATGCGGAGATCTATGCGGAAACGCTTGCAAACCGCAAGCTTTACGGCAAAAACCGTATCAAAAAGGAGCTTTTTGCAAAAGGCTTTGAATCGGATGCGATTCGGGATGCGCTGGAAACGCTTGATGTGGATTTTGCGGAAATTTGCGCAAAAAGGCTTAAAAATATAGGTGGAATCGCCGTTTTTGAGGAAAAAGAGGCAAAAAATAAGATCATGGCATCTCTTATGCGGTATGGCTTTTCGTATGACGATATCAAGAACGCCAAGGAGCTTCTGAGGGATGAATGATAAGCCTTCCCCTCAAGGGGAAGCCTAACAAAGGTCATTTTTTAACATTTTCTCCATCGGAGAAAATATATCACTGCTTTACATGATATTGTGAAGCAATATCACTTGACTATATACCCCCGTATTTCGGGGAAGAAAGGAAGATATATATGCAACTGAAAATCAGCAAATACATCGATGATCACGCAGGTGAGATGATCTCCACACTTTCGTCTCTGATTGCGATCCCCAGCGTGAAGGGTGAACCTATGGAGGGTATGCCTTTCGGCGTTGAAAACGCAAGAGCACTTGAAAAAATGCTCGAGCTTGCGGAAAAATACGGTTTTAAGACAACAAACCACGAAAATTACGTCGGTACGATCGATTTTGATGACACCAAAGAGCTTGGACTCGGTGTTCTTTGCCATCTCGACGTTGTTCCCGAGGGTACAGGCTGGACCAATCCCCCTTATACCTTGACACTCAGCGGCGGTAAGCTCTACGGCCGTGGTGTTGCCGATGATAAGGGTCCTGCGATCGCCGTTCTTTTCGCGCTTCGCGCACTCCGCGAATGTGGATACAGACTTTCCAAAAACGTGCGCTTCATCGTTGGATGCGATGAAGAAAGCGGTTCTTCGGATCTTGTTTATTACCGCCAAAAAGAAAAATTGCCGCCTTATGTGTTCACACCCGACGGCAGTTATCCTGTGATCAACCTCGAAAGAGGCCGTGTTGCAGGTAAGGTATCCCGTAAATTTACCGCACTTGGCGGTGCAAAGACCATCGTTTCCGCGCATGGCGGTACCGTTATCAACGCGGTTCCCGATCGCGCTTACGCGACACTCAAGGGCTTTGATCCTGCAGAGATCGAAAACGCAAAGAGCGTAATGCCCTCTGATATCGTTCTTGAATATCAGGTAAAAGAAGGCGGCTTCATTGAGCTTACGGCAAAGGGCAAAGCGGCTCATGCTTCTCAGCCCGAAGGTGGTAAAAACGCCATTACCGGTCTTTTGAAGCTCCTTGGCGCGCTTTCCACAAGCGACGTTTCTGCTCCTTTCTTTGCTTCTCTTTCCGAGCTTTATCGTTACGGCGAAACCGACGGCGAAACGCTCGGCATCAAGGCTTCTGATGAAAAATCCGGTGCTCTTACCTTTGTTCTCAGCAAGATGAACTTTGAAAACGGTGAATTTACCGGTGAATTTGATATCCGTTTCCCCATTTGCGAAACCTCCGGCTCTGTTCGCGCAAAGATGGAAAAGACACTCTCTATGGAAGGTCCCGGTCTTGTGATCGAAGCATGGAAGGGTGTGGAGCCTCATTACACAGACGAAAACAGCGAATTCGTTCAGAAGCTCCTCTCGGTTTATACCGAAATGACACATAAGAAGGGTTATTGTATCTCCATCGGCGGCGGCACTTATGTGCATGAGATCGAGGGCGGTGTTGCGTTCGGTGCGGAATTCCTTGGCGATGACAGCCGTATGCACGGTGCGGATGAATTTATGACGCTCGAAAAGCTTCTCCTCAATGCGAAGATCTTTGCAGAGGCAATTCTCCGCGTTTGTCAGTAAGACCATTTGATAGAATTTGGAATTCTCTAAAAAATTGTAAAATCGAGGCATGGAAATGAACTATTCCTATATTCTTCATACACCTGAAAAACTCATAAAAATCGATGAAAATATCGCTCTTTTTGAAGAAAAAGGCGAAAAAACCTATGATATCGCACCTTTTTCCGTTTATAAGAAAGTAAGCGAAAATGGTATTTATCGTATCATTGAGCTTACCGTTTCCTCCGAAAACGAGGCAGAGGTCTATTTCTCCCTTATGGGTGAAGGCGAGGCGAAATTCTTCTCGTTCCAGAATAGCCCCGAGGACGAACGCATCTACCGTCAAAGTCCCCACGACGTAAAGCGTTATCATTTCAAGATGCAGAGAAACGCCGTTCCGATGGTTGCCGCCGTCATGGGCGAGGAAACAGCGTTCTTTATCTCCGATAACCCCTCGTATTTCGATAACGCGACGACCCAGCATATCATTCCCGCGGAAAATACGTTCTATCTTTCCTCGGGCGATAAGGGCGGCGCGCCGAACTTCCCCGAAAGCGATCATTTCGATCCGATTTTCCACAAGATCGGTGGAAAACTTTCTCATACGTTCCGTTTTATTGTATTCAAGGCAAAGGCGACCGACCTTAAAATGATTCGACGCGAAGCATACCGCGCCATCGAAAAGGTTTGGGGCGAGGGCAGCGATTCCTTGTACCGCGCCGCTTGCTATGCAGGCAACTATATGCACATTCGCAAGAATGAAACGGGACGCAGTGAAAAATGGGTCGTTGCGGGCATCGAATACGCCAACGCCCAGTATTTCCGCGATTCGTTCTATCAGACTTGGATCCTTGGCGAAGACGTAGCAGACGAATGTTACCGCGCTCTGGATTATGAATTTAAGGATGCGGAAAATCCGATGATGTATCTCATCTGGTCTTACCGAAACTTTAAGGCGGGCAAAACGGTCAACCGCGCAAGAGCGGATATGGCGTTTGAAACCGTGATGGCTTGTATGGATAAATTCACGGCTGACGGCGGTTATTATCCCAACTGTCGACCCGACGGCTCGTTCCGTAACTGGTTCGATATCTGTTGCTATGAATTTGATGACGTTGACGCATATAACCAAGGTCTTTGCGTTTGTGCGCTCGAATCGGCAAAGCGACTCGGTTATGATATTGGCGACCGCAAGGAAAAGGCGCTTGCGCGTTATCATGCCCTTTTCAACGGCGAATATATCCCAATGAGTGAGAAAAAACAGTTCCTCGCGGTCGATATTTCCGTCGGTGAAGTACTTTATTGGATGCTTTTCGACGAGCTTTTCATCGATAACACCATGTTTGAAAAGACCTACCGTAAAATTTGCGATGGTCCCTCCAAGACCAAATACGGCATTAAGATCGTTTCCGCGCCCGACGGCTCCTATCTCCCCTTGGAGGCGTATGGGCTGAACGGCTACGTTCA
>JBGVLA010000018.1:0-5645 GCA_045124015.1 Eubacteriales bacterium
AAAAGGGCAGACTTGCGTGCTTGCGGCTGGATGATATGCAGGTATTCTATTCGGAGGAGTAAAAAGAAACCACGCCCCGAAACGATGCGAGGGGAATCAGGACAAAAACCCCACGCACCGTTTCGGGGCGTGGGGGAGGGAGATATACAAATAGCCCTACTCCCTGAAACGGGGAGTACCTAATTTACATTATGAGAAGTTCGCTGACGGAACTGTAAAATGCATTGAAGATGAGATACCATTTGAGTTGCCAGAAGGATGGGTCTGGTGCCGTCTACAAACAATTTGTGAGAAAGAGATAAAACGCGGAAAAGCACCAAAGTATGTAGAAAAAAGCGGCACGCTTGTATTTGCTCAGAAATGTAACACCAAGAAGGGGAAAATCAATATTACTTTGGCACAATACCTTGACGAATCAACATTGCACAAATATTCACCCGATTTATTCACAAGGTATAATGACATTATTATCAATTCTACTGGAACAGGTACTTTAGGCAGAATTGGGATATTTGAAGAGAGCGACGATCTAATTAAATTGCCAATTGTTCCCGATTCTCACATAACTACAGTAAGAGCTTTTTCTATAAATGTGGCTAAATACGTGTATCTTTTCCTGAAAGCTAATCAGCCTTATTTCGAGGATTCGGGAGAAGGTTCAACAAATCAAAAAGAATTGCGACCTGAAGTAATTAAAACTTTTTTAATAGCTATACCACCCTATAAAGAACAAGAAAAAATAGTAGAAAAGTTTGAAGCAGTATGTACAATAATTGATTTGTTAGATGCGTACACTGAGGATTATAATCAAGCAATCAAGTCCATAAAATCTAAAATCTTTGACCTTGCTATCCGTGGTAAGCTCGTGCCTCAAAATCCCAATGATGAGCCTGCTTCTGTATTGCTCGAACGCATCAGAGCTGAGAAAGAAGATCTCATCCGACAAGGCAAGATCAAGCGTGATAAGAAGGAATCTATCATATTCAAAGGTGGGGATAACTCTTATTATGAGAAGTTTGATAGTGGAGATATAAAATGCATTGATGAAGATGTTCCGTTCGAACTCCCAGATTCGTGGTGTTGGTGCAGGCTCGGTACTCTTTTTGCGCACAATACCGGCAAGGCGTTGAACTCGTCGGATACCGCAGGAACGCTAATGACCTACATCACAACATCAAACCTTTATTGGGATCGTTTTGAATTGGATTCGCTTAAAGAAATGCCTTTTACAGAAAGCGAAATTGAGAAATGTACGGTTACAAAGGGTGACTTACTGGTTTGCGAAGGCGGTGATATTGGTAGATCTGCTATATGGATGCATAATGAAGATATCAGAATTCAAAATCATATTCATCGCCTGCGTCCTTATATTTCGCTATCTAACAGATTTTTTTATTACGTACTGTTTATGTGGAAGCAAACGGGTCGTATTGGCGGACAAGGTATAGGATTACAAGGCTTTTCATCAAAAGCCTTGCACAACTTGATTGTTCCTCTCCCACCGTTAAGTGAACAGCAGCACATTGTAGCATATCTAGATGAGCTAAATCAGAAATTATCAGACATAGAAAAGGGCCTCAGTTGAGGCTCTTTTCTATTGAAGCAATTATCTCAAACAAATTATTAACTCTGCCAACAACTAAAGATTGATACTCTTCGGAAGGGAGAGGTAAAATTAGATTGAGAACATCTTCTCTTGAAATACCAGGAATCAATCCTTTGGCGGTAGATTTAAGGGATTCAATATAATAATTTATACATAGCGAAAGGTACTCGATGTTCAAGTTATAAATATTTCTCATCGCCATAATTTGACGAGCAATGTGAGCTTCTCCAAATATATTGAAAGCCATTTCTCCAACCGTGCCTTTACAAGTAATCAACAGATCTCCCAATTTCGTAATCACTTGCGGCGTATTTGTCCATCTTGAGATTGTGACTGTTCCGTTAAAGAAGTTGCTTGCACCAGTAATATAAGGCATACCTTCTCCTTGATCATTATAATCGCCTGGTGCTAAATCTCTGCCCGAAAGTAATTCCCATATGTCCTTGAATCTAACGAAAAGACAATTTCTCGGTAATTCAAAAGGTATTTCATCGGTAAGTTCGATGATGGAATCACCTACCTTCTCATAATAAGAGTTCTTAACACTTCTTTGGTATAATATTAGCACGGGAAACCGAATCTATTTTATATCAGGAGGTGTCTATTATGAAGACGCAACAAACCTTTGAGGAGTATTTGAGTAAGAATAACCTTTCCAAGAACACACTCGATGCTTATCTTTGGACGGTGGATTTTTATCATGCGCATTACGATGGTGTGACCAAGGAAAACCTGCTTGCCTATAAGGGCTATTTGATGGAGTTCTTTAAGCCGAAAACAGTCAATCTGCGTATACAGGCAATGAATAAGTATCTTACGTATCTCGGTAAAGAAAAGCTTCATCTGAAAGCAGTAAAGATTCAACAAAAGAACTTTCTTGAAAACGTAATCAGTAACGCAGATTATAACTTCCTTAAGCATCAGCTCAAAAAAGATGGTAATATGGAATGGTATTTCGTTGTATGGTATTTAGCTGCGACCGGTGCTCGTGTCAGCGAGCTCATCCAAATCAAAATAGAGCATATCGAACTCGGATATTTCGACTTGTATACCAAAGGAGGCAAGCTGAGGCGGTTATACATACCAAAGAAATTGAGAACCGAAACACTTACATGGCTGGAGGACACGAATCGTTCCTCTGGCTATTTGTTTTTGAATCGGTACGGTGATCGCATAACAACGAGAGGCATATCACAACAGCTCAAGAATTATGCCGACAAGTATGGCATTGATAAAAAGGTGGTTTACCCGCACTCCTTTCGCCACCGTTATGCAAAGAATTTTCTTGAAAAATTCAACGATATAGCATTGCTCGCTGACCTAATGGGACATGAGAGCATTGAGACAACGCGTATCTATCTGCGCCGAACTGCGAGTGAACAGCAGGCGATTGTTGATAAGGTTGTAACGTGGTAATAAAGATAGCCGCCCTCGCAAGAAGGCGGCTATTTTCAGTTCAGAAACTCGGCGATTGTATCTAACTGAGCAAACACATTTTCGATTGTTTCAACTATGCGAAGTTGTTCTTCAAATGGCGGTAAGGGAATTAAAGCATTTTTTATCATATCCTGCGTGAGCTGATTAATTTGCTTAGTATCGTCGCTGTTAAAAGTACTCCTGAAAGTGTTAGAATTTAGGAAGTAATATACGTATTTGAAGAATGCTGTTCGGTAAACTGCCATAAAAGCACCGAAAGAAGCTCTTTCCGAAATGCCAGAAAAAATTGCGCATTTACCGACCAGTGCTTTGCTACCATTTCTCGCACAGATTAGGATGTCGTTTTCTTCCATATACTGATTATCACGAATACTTGTTTTCACACGAACCAAGTCTGAAAGATCGATTTTTCCGTTTACAATATTACTGGAGCGAAGAACCATCGTTCCATTTTCGATAATTTCTTCCGGTTTATATGTTAGACCGATATTAGTAGAACCAATCATTGATAGATTACACCACTCCCAGTTGAAAGGAATCTCAAACGGAATGTTTTCATCAATACAAACGGATTTGTTCTCATAATTGCGATAATAAGAGTTATCCTCACCTTTGAAGATGACGGATCCCTTCTTATCACGCTTAATTTTACCTTGACGGATAAGTTCCTCTTTCTCGGCACGGATACGTTCCAATAACACAGATGCAGGCTCGTCGTCAGGGTTCTGCGGAACGAGCTTTCCACGTATAGCGAGATCGAGAATTTGTTTTTTGATACATTCCACATCAACAGTAAACTCTGCATTCAATTCATCCAAAGCATCTACCGAATCTAAAATCGAATCCAATTTTTCAACAACTGAAAATTGTTCGTTAACTGGCGGAAGCGGTACTATTAACTTGTGAAGCGCCTTAGATGAAAAGCCCTGTAAGCCTATTCCTTGTCCACCGATTCGCTCCATTCGTTTCCACAAATACATAACGTAATAATAAAATCTATTAGATAATTCAATATACGAACGTAATCTGTGGATATGATTTTGTATTCTGATTTCGTCATCGAAAAGCCATATTGCTGACCTGCCAATGTCTCCGCCTTCACATACCAAAAGATCGCCTTTCCTTACAGTGCATTTTTCAATTTCGCTTCCAGTAAAAGGCATTTCTTTAAGCGAGTCAAGTTCAAAACGATCCCAGTATAGGTTTGATGTTGTTATGTATGTAAGCCTTGTTCCAGTTGTATCCGACGAATTTAGTGCCTTGCCGGTATTATGTGCAAACAACACACCTAATCGACACCAACTCCAAGAAGGAGGTAGTTCAAACGGTATCTCATCCTCGATACATTTTTCCGTTCCATCAGCGAACTTCTCATAATGTAAATTATCCTCACCGACGAAGATAATAGAATCGTCTTTAATATCTTTGGCTTTCAGTTTCCCGTCCTTAACCATTTGCTGTTTTTGTGCGCGGATTCGCTCCAAGAGAATCGATGCGGGTTCATCGTTGGGATCCTGCGGAACAAGCTTGCCGTGAATAGCAAGGTCGAGAACTTTTTCTCTCAATGCTACGGTATCAATCACAGTTCAATACCTCCAAGGAGATCTTGCAGTTTGGCAACAGCTTCAGCGATTGCGGATGCCTTTGTCTGCATATCACCGAGAAGCTCGCCAATCGTGCGGTCATCCTTTTCACCGAGATCCATCCACTTGAAATCGAGCTTAAGAAGATCACGAGAGTATACTTCTTCCTTGCTATACTTTCTCCATCTACCGTTAGGCTCGTCTGCGGAATAGGTAGGAACTCTATCCTGCATATGACCAGAGCAATAACAAGCAACGAAATCATCAAGGTTTGCACGTGTCATAGGCTTTGTAGCCATCGTGTGCTTAACACCGGTTCTGTAATCATAAACCCATATATCTTCGGTAGACTTGCCCTTTTCGAAAAAGAGTACGTTGGTCTTTACACCGTTTGCATAGAAGATACCCGTGGGAAGTCTGAGAATGGTGTGAAGGTTAAAGTCCTTGAGAAGCTTCTCGCGAACCTTGGCAGTTGCGCCGCCGTCAGTAAGCACGTTGTCGGGCAATACGACCGCAACACGTCCGTTGGTTCTGACAATAGACATAATGTGCTGAAGGAAGTTTACCTGGTTGTCCGAGGTTTTTACGAACTCGGGACGGTTAGCATATACCTCAACACTTCCTTGCGGTCTCGTTCCGAAAGGAGGGTTAGCAAGAATAACGTCAAACATCTTATCTGACTTGTCAATCAAAGAGTCCTGACATACGATAGGACTGCTCTCTGTACCGATATCATGAAGATAAAGGTTCATAGATGCGAGCGTAACAACAAGAGGTGTGTTATCTGCACCAAAGAAGGCATGCTCTTTGAGGAACTTTTGCTTCGCAATTTCTTTGCTTTGGGGCTTCATATGCTCATAGGCTGCGAGAAGGAAACCACCTGTACCGCAAGCGGGATCTGCAACAGTTTCGGTGATCTTGGGATCGGTAACGTCAACCATTGCCTTGATGAGCGCACGAGGGGTAAAATACTGGCCTGCGCCACTTTTTCTATCCTGTCCGTTCTTTTCGAGAATCGA
>JBGVLA010000019.1:0-11634 GCA_045124015.1 Eubacteriales bacterium
CCCGAGCTGATTTGGGAACGCGCTGACGGTGCGGTCTCCGTTACACGCTACCGCTTCCATGACCACGTTTGCGAACGCTTTGCCGAAGCGTTTGCGGATAACTGCGGCAAATGGTGTGAAGAAAACGGTATCTATTTGGCAGGTCATGTGATGCGCGAGCCGTCTTTGCGTACGCAGACCAATGCGATCGGAGAAGCGATGCGCCTTTACAGAGGCTTTGGTCTTCCCGGTGTCGATATGCTGGAGCGCAATCTCGAATATACCACCGTCAAGCAAGCGCAATCTGCCGTTCATCAGTTCGGAAGAGAAGGCGTGCTTTGCGAAATGTACGGCGTTGCGGGCTGGGATTTCGATTTCAGAGAGCATAAAATGAACGGCGACTGGATGGCGGCGCTTGGTGTAAGCGTGCGCGTTCCGCATCTCTCGCTCGTTTCCATGGCAGGCGAATCCAAGCGCGATTACCCTGCGTCCATTCATTATCAGTCTCCGTGGTGGGAGAAATATCCGCTCATCGAGGATCATTTTGCCCGCGTCAATACCGCACTCACACGAGGAAAGCCGTCCGTTCGCATAGGCGTGATCCATCCCATCGAAAGCTATTGGATCCATTGGGGTCCTCACGCGGATACGTTGCCGCTTCGTGAGGATATGGACAGCAATTTCCAGAATCTAACAAAGTGGCTCCTCTTTGGCGGTTTGGATTTCGATTTTATTTCCGAATCGCTCATGCCGACGCTCTGCAAAGAGTCGAGCGCACCTTTGCGCGTGGGAGAAATGGAATACGATGCCATCGTCGTTCCCGGCTGCGAAACACTTCGTTCTACCACGCTTGAAAAATTGGAGGCGTTCCAAAAAGCGGGCGGCAAACTGATCTTCATGGGTGAGCTTCCCACGCTTGAAAATGCCGTTCCGAGCAAACGCGGTGAAAATCTTGCAAAAATTTCGACACGGATCCCCTATACGCGCCATGCGATTCTGAACGCACTCGAATCCGTTCGTGATGTCGATATCCGAACGGAAGCAGGCGTTTTGACGACCGACCTTTTGCATCAATTCCGTGTGGACGGCGAGGGTCGTTGGCTCTTCATCGCGCGCGGAACGATTCCACACAATCGAGATATTTCCCGTTTTAAGGATCTTGTCATCCGCGTCAAGGGTAACTGGCGCGTATCGCTTTACGATACGGCGACGGGAGAGGTTCAGAACGTCCGCTTCCGCACCAAGGACGGCGAAACGGAGATCTTTTGCCGTGCATACGACTACGACAGCTTCCTTTTCCGTTTTGACCCCACGGAAGACTCCCTTGATGAAACGGCGGTTCCCGGAGAAAGCGAAGCAAAAGCCATCGCTCTTTCTTTGCCGATCACAGTCCCTTATACACTCAGTGAGCCGAATGCGTTGCTTCTCGATCAAGCGGAGTATGCGCTTGATGACGGAGAGTGGCAGCCGAGTGAGGAGATCCTTCGACTCGACGACCTGTGCCGCGAAAAGCTTGGTTGGCCGACACGCAGAAGCGATTCCACGCAACAGTGGGCAAAGAAGATAGACCCCATCGTACATACGCTCCGCTTGCGCTTCCGTATTCATTCCGAGATCGATTATGAGGGCGCACAGCTTGCCATCGAGGATGCGGAACGCCTGACGATCATGTGGAACGGCAAGTCCGTCGAAAACACGCCGATCGGCTGGTACGCCGACAAATCGATCAAAACGGTCGCGCTTCCTCCCATCGAAAAGGGAGAAAATATTTTGGAAGTCGCGGTTCCTTTTGCGAAGCACACCAATACGGAATGGGCATACGTGCTCGGCACCTTTGGCGTCGAGGTATGCGGTAGACGTGTGTGCGTAACCGAAGCAAGAAAAGAACTTGCGTTCGGTGATATCACCGAGCAGGGACTTCCTTTCTACGGTGGAAACCTCACCTACCATATCCTGATCGAAACGTCGGGCGGTGATATCGAATTGCGCTCCCCTCAGTATAAGGGTATTCTCCAGACCGTTTCGCTCGACGGGGGAAAAGAAAATGCTGCCATCTATCCGCCCTATACCGTCAAGTTCCAAAACGTGGAAGCCGGTAAGCATTTGCTGAATATCACCCTTTACGGTCATCGCCGAAACGGCTTCGGTCCTGTTCATCTTGCCAATTTGATGGAAACGTGGATCGGTCCGACCGCATGGCGTACCACAGGGGAAGCATGGTGCTACGATTACATGATCTGCGAGGAAGGCATCATGACTACACCGAGAGTTTTTGAATATGTTTCCGAATCATAAAGCGGCAATCAATTCAAAACTTCATAAAAATGATCGAACAAAAAGAGAATCAGCGGTATCATAAATAGCTGATATTCAATGTTAGGATAAGTGATAATCGGCGGCGAGAAAAATCTCGCCGCCTTATTGCTTAAATTACGTTGCGCTCTTTTTCTTTCCGTATAGTATTTATTAGAGTCGACTGTTTTTGCAGTCTGCTTTTTATATATTTGACAAGAGGGGATCTCGTTTCTTGCGGCTTGAAATTTAAGAATATCTTAAACCGACCATCTGTTGTAAAATAAACTTCTATATGCTATACTGATCTCATAGTTTGAAGATAAAAAAGGAAGTGTATCATTATGGGAGATTGGCTGGAGAGCATCATGGCTGCCACCGCATGGGAGATGACAAAGCCTGCGGCGTATGGACCGTTTCATCTTACCTTTACCGCTGTCGGTGTTTTTCTCTGTATTCTCATTGCGCGAAAGCTGCGTCATGTCAGCGAACGCGGAAATCAGATCGTGCTTTTTTCCGTCGGCATGTTTTTGGCTGTAACAGAAATATATAAACAGCTTTTTTATACGTTTTATCTCGAGGATCATACATACAATTTTGGTATCTTTCCGTTCCAGCTTTGCAGTGTGCCGATGTATCTTTGTCTCATCGCACCGTTTTTGAAGCCGGGAAAAATTCGGGACGGTATGTATCATTTTATGACGACCTATAATCTTCTTGGCGGTATCATGGCGTTTATCGAGCCTTCCGACATCGTTCACGGATATTGGACCTTGACGCTCCATGCGTTTTTGTGGCATATGATGCTCGTGTTTATCGGTATTTATTTGATCGCCTCGGGGCGTTTTGCGAAAACGAGAAGAGATTATTATTCGGCGACCGTAACGTTTCTTGTTCTTGCCGTGATCGCATTTTCCATCAATTTGATATTCTGGGAAGCATCAAACGGCAGGATTAATATGTTCTTTGTCGGACCGAGAAATTCCTCACTCATGGTTTTCAAGGATATTTCCAAAAGGTTTGGTTGGTATATCAGTACGCTGCTGTATATTCCCACCGTTTGTCTCGGTGCGTTTATCGTGTATCTGCCTGCGCATATCTATGCGAAAAGGAAGGCATCGAAAGCGAAACAAGGAAACATGGAATTGAATCGTAAAATCACCGTATAAATAACAAAGCGCACACCGTTGGTGTGCGCTTTTGCTATGCTATGAGATTTGAACCTTGATGAGCCGAACGTTCTTTTCTTCATTTCCCCAAACAATGTTTTGTGGTTTAAGAGAGCGTTTGGATATACGCCATCAGCTCTGCAAAGCCGCCGTTTGGATACGCGGAGATATCCTTGTTTTCCTTGTTGATGATGCAATCTGTAAGCAGAAAGACCTTCATGCCGAGCGTTTCGGCGATCATATCCTCGGTTACGTCGTTGCCGATCATCAGACATTCTTCGGGTTTTACGCCGAGCGCTTCCGTGATGGCAAGATAATATTTCGGATTCGGCTTGCAGAAGCAAGAATTTTCATAGGTGGTATAGAGCTCAAAATCCTCGTGAGAAAGTCCTGCCCAACGGATGCGTTTTTGTGTGGCAATGGCAGGGAAGATGGGATTTGTGGCAAGTGCTACGCGATAGCCCATATCCTTGAGGGCATGAACGATTTCGGCAGACTTGGGCGTGTATCCGCAGGAAGCCTGTACCTTATCAAAATCCTGCGCGTAATACTCTTCGAAAAGCGGATAATCTTCCTTTGCTTTTTCGCCGAAGATCTCAAGGAATTTGATCCAGAAAATATGCTCGTTGATGCGTTCTCCATTGTTTTTCACCATCGCCGCAGTGCCTTTCCAAATGGCATCGATCAGCTTTTCGGGGTCATAACCGCGCGGTGCCAATTTTTTAGCAAGCGGCCCAAAATAGGCTTTGACGAAAGCATTTTGATCCATCGGCAAAAGTGTGCCGTCAAGATCGAATAAGATCACTTTGATATTCATAAATTACGTTTACTCCCAATTATCATGCTTGTTGATTTATCAACAAGAAAATTATACCATGCTCGTCTTCTTTTTGTCAAGTATCCTGAATTTTTTGCCTTGGGTTATTTTTGATGCCGTGATAAACTTGACAATGTAAAGAATTTAGAGTATACTATCTGTGATATGATGCTTGGGAGGTTTTTTCAATATGAATATGAACGGAGAAGCAAGAAGAATCGAAATATTGAACCGACTTTCGGGAGCGGAAACGCCGATCTCGGCGAGTACACTTGCTGAAATGTTTGGTGTGAGCAGACAGGTCATCGTGCAGGATATCGCACTTCTGCGTGCCACAGGCTCTGTGATCACGTCTCTTGCGCGCGGTTATGTATTGAAAAAGCCGACATCCTTTTCGCGTGTATTCAAAGTCAATCATTCCGATGATGATGTGGAAAGTGAGCTGAATCTCATCGTCGATGCCGGCGGCACGGTGGAAGATATTTTCGTATATCACAAGGTATATGGAACCGTGCGTGCAACGATGGGCATCAAAAACCGTTTGCAAGTCAAAAGCTTTTTAGAAAGCATTGCATCGGGAAAATCCAGCCTGCTCAAAAACGTAACCTCGGGATATCATTATCATACGATCAGCGCGGATAGTGCCGAAACGCTCGATGTGATCGAAAAGCATCTCCGTGAAAACGGTTTTTTAGCACCTCTGCAAGAATACGAACCGAACGAAATTTTGAAAAATTAACATATGCCAAAACCTCCCTTGGGAGGTTTTTTCTGAATACAAGGAGAAAAATATATGAGTTACATCAGAGAATACGCAGAATGGAATGATTTTTGGTGGGAGAAAGCGGGAGATTTTTCGCGTCGCCGCGTGCTTCTTATCGGAGATTCCATCACAAGAAGCTACCGCGATACCGTACAGGAAATTTACAAGCCCGAGCGTATCGCCATCGATAAGCTTTGTGGATCCCGTTGTGCCGGCGACCCGATATTGACGGCGGAGATCGACCTTATGACGGGTCCCCTGAACGGCTACCGCTATGACGTGATCCATTTTAATAACGGACTTCACGGTGCTTGCAACGATACCGAAATTCCGCTCGAAACCTATCAAAAGGGTGTGATGGATATCGTTTCCGTTTTGCGCCGTAATCAGCCCGATGCAAAGCTCGTTCTCGTAACCAGCACACCAATGTCGGATAAAGGTACGCATGATATCATGGTCAAGGACGAAAACAACGTCCTCATTCATGAAAGAAATGCTTTTCTTCGTGCATATGCTGAGGAAAACGGCTTTGCGCTCAATGACCTTTACGCGCTTGTAGCAAATTCGCTCGATTTCCCGAAATCCGATTACGTGCATTATACCGACGAGGGCGCGAAGCGCCTTGGTATGCACGTTGCCGATTATCTTCGCAAATTTCTTTGATGTGAGGTGGATGTATGAGCATGAATAAAGCCAAATGGATTTGTGCCGATGATGAGGTGCAAGCCCCTCTTTTTCAGAAAAAGATCACCGTTCAAAATCCCGAAGATGCCGTCATCGATATCTGCGGTCTTGGCTTTTTCGAGCTTTATGTGAACGGCAAAAAGGTAAGCGATGACCTTTTCGTACCTTCTCAGTCGGATTATACCGCGCGCGACCTGACTCGTGCGTATTATCCCATTTTCGATACCCTTGACCATATCGTATATTACAAAACTTATGATCTTTCTGCGTATCTCCAAACGGGAGAAAACACGATCGAGATCCTGCTCGGAAACGGTTGGTTTCGTCAGACGGAGCGCATCGGAGAGGGGAATTTCTCCTGCGGTGTACCTCGTCTCATCTTTTCCTTGCTCGTAGATGGCAAGGAATACCTTTCCGACGAAACGCTCGTTTGGCGTGAGAGCCACATCACCTATAATAATATTTACCGCGGAGAAAAGCAGGACCATACGCTTGCGCCCTCCGAATGGAAGCCTGCATATCCCGCAAAAGCCCCCGACGGCGCACTTGCCCCCGACCCTGCGCCTGCGGATAAGATCATTCGCAAGATCGTGCCTCGCGCCGTCAAGACCGAAAACGGCAAAACGCTTTACGATGTGGGTGAAAACATTTCGGGCTTTGCTACGTTCCGCGGCGGTGAATACGGAGAGAAGATTTCCGTTTGCTATGCGGAGCTTCTCTGGGACGATATGACGCTCAAAACCAAAACGGGCGGCGATACGCATATCGAGGAATATATCTGCGACGGAACAGACCGTCTGTATCATCCGCATTTTACCTATCACGGCTTCCGTTATTTTGAGATCGATGAGATCGCCCGTGATATTTCCGTTTGCGTCGTGCATAGCGATATCGACGTTACCTCCGCATTTCATTCCGATAACGCCGTTTTGAACTTTCTTTATACCGCAACGATCCGCAGTTTGCTTGCCAATATGCATGGCGGTGTCATTTCCGATTGCCCTCACCGTGAACGCCTCGGTTATACGGGCGACGGTCAGTTAACGGCGGACGTGGGGCTTCTTACGCTCGATAGCCTTTCGTTCTATGAAAAATGGATGCTGGATATCGCGCTTTGCCAAGATAAGACCACGGGACACGTTCAGCATACCGCGCCTTTTATGGGTGGTGGCGGCGGTCCCGGCGGCTGGGGCGGCGCCATCGTCATCGTACCGTATATGCTCTATCTGCATAGCGGAAAGCGAGAGATTCTCGAAAAATATTTTCCGAATATGCTCCTTTGGGTGAACTACATGGAATCGAGAAGCGAGGATGGACTCGTCGTGCGCGAAGAGGAAAAGGGCTGGTGTCTTGGCGATTGGTGCACCGCCGAAAAGATTGCGATTCCCGAACCCTTTGTCAATACCTATTTCCTTGTCAAAAACCTCGAACGCATGGCAGAGATCGCAGAGGTCCTCGGTAAGCCCTCCGAAATTTACAGGGAAAAAGCGGAAAATATCAAAAAAGCCATCGTCCGTCATTATTATGATGAGAACACCAATACGTTCTGCGGCGGTATTCAGGGCGCAGATGCGTTTGCCCTTGATATTGGACTTGGCAACGCGGAAATGCTCAGAAGCCTTGCGAAAAAATACGATGCGCTCGGCGAATTTGATACGGGTATTTTCGGAACGGAGATCCTCATCCGTCTTCTTTTTGAAAACGGCTATGCGGATACGGCGCTCATGCTTCTTTCTTCTGAGAAGAAAAATTCCTTCGGCGCACAGATGCTCCGCGGAGAAACGACGCTTTGTGAATATTGGTGGGAGTCTTGGCATTCGCATAATCACCATATGTTTGGACAGGTTACGGCGTATCTGTTCCGTTATCTGCTTGGCATGAGAACGCTGAACGGTGCTTTGACGGTAGAGCCCGTGAAGCACAAGACGGTGCTTTCTGCCGAAGGCACGCTTACGACGCGCTTTGGCAAGATCACCGTAAAGCGCGAAACGACACATGCGATAGATAAGATCACGATTCATTCCGAAAAAGAAACGGCATTGATTTATGGCGAAAAAGAATTTGTCGTTCCGAGCAAAAAGATCGTTACCTTTGTTTTTACAAACGATTAAAGGAGAAAAATGATGAAAAAAGCAAGTTGGATTTGGGAAAATGAAGAGATTCACGCAGATGAATATGCGAAATTTTACGACCGCTTTTCTTTTAACAATGCTCCCGTAACCCTTGAGATATCCTGCGATACCAATTATGAATGTTATGTAAACGGCAAGCTTGCCGCCTTTGGTCAGTATTCCGATTATCCGTACGATAAGGTCTTTGACCGCATCGATATCACGCCTTTTTGTAAAAAAGGGGAAAATACGGTGTGCATTCTCGTTTGGTATATCGGCTTTGATTCCTCGACGTATTGTAAGGGTGTTCCTGCGCTGATTTATGAGATTACGAGCGGGGAAGAGATACTTACCTTTTCAAGCGAAGAAACGCTCTGCAAAAAAGCGGAGGATTACGTATCGGGAAGATGCAAGGTCATTACAGGACAGCTCGGTATCTCCTATACATACGATACAAATGGGGACGATGGCTACCGCATCTCTTGCGAGATCCCGAGCGGATGCCATACGGCGGTCGCGGTAACTACGCTTTCCGAAACGCTTCGCCGCCGACCGAACAAAAAGACGAAGCTCGATGCGTTTGCATCCGCAGTTTTGCTGGATAGAAAGCGCCGTATTTATGATCTCGGACGGGAAACGGTGGGCTATCTTTCGCTCTCCTTCCGCGCAGAAAAGGGAAAAACGCTGACGATCGGGTATGGAGAATACCTTGATGAAAATGGAAACGTTCCGCAGATCATCGGTAGGCGAAACTTTTCCGTGGAGCTTATCGGAAATGGCGATCTTTGTCATTTTGAAAATTATATGCGCAGACTTGGCTGTCGATATATGCAAATTTCATGCGATGGCGCGTTTGAAATTGAAAAGATCGGACTTGTTCCCGTGTATTATCCCGTAGAGGAAAAGCCGATGCACTTTGAAAATGCGCTACATCAACGTATTTATGATACCTGCGTCAGAACGCTTCGCCTCTGTATGTTTGAGCATTATGAGGATTGCCCGTGGCGTGAGCAGGCGCTTTACGTTTTGGATAGCCGAAATCAGATGCTTTGCGGATATGAGGCCTTTGGTGAATATGAATTTCCGCGCTCGATTTTGGAGCTTATCAGCAAGGACAGACGCGCAGACGGCTTCCTTTCCATCTGCTCTCCGAGTCAAAATGATCTTGTGATTCCGTTTTTCTCGCTTTTCTATCCCGTTATTGTGGATGACTACGCGAGAAATTCCGGGGATACCGCGTTTATCCATGAAGTTTACGGCAAAATGTGCGAGATCGAAACTGCATTTCTTGATCGCATGAAGGACGGAATCGTTCCGAGCTTTGCAGATGATGCAAGGTATTGGAATTTCTATGAATGGAGCGATACGCTTTGCGGAAAATGCTGTAAACCGCAGGGTGCCATGACCGAACTGATGCTGAATGCGGCGTTTTCCATCTCCTTGCAGAGGATGGTGAAAATGGCTGAGATCATCGGAAAAGATGACGATGCCAAGCGTTTTGCATCGATCGCAGACGGCTTGAATGAGAAGATCAGAGAGATCTTTTTTGACGCCGAGGTAGGACTTTTCCGTACGAATTTGGGTGGAGATAACGGCAGAATGCCGGGCTCTACGGCAAAATTTGAGCCTTTTTCCGTCCTTGCGAATACCTTTGCCATCCTTTGCGGTGCCGCAGATCACAGCAATGCCGTGAAGATCTGTGATATGATCATGGAGGACGAGATCCCGTATCCCGCGACGCTCAGTATGCTCTCCTTCGTTTACGATGCCATGCTCATGACCGATGCCGAGCGTTATCGGGAATACATTTTGTCGGACATCGCAAAGAAATGGGGCTATATGCTCGACCATGGCGCGACGAGCTTTTGGGAAACGATCAACGGCTGGAAGGATTTTTCAAATGCAGGAAGTCTTTGCCACGGTTGGAGCGCGATTCCGATTCTCTATCTCAAAAAGCTGTTGCCCTCTTGACATGGATGTAAAACCGTGATATAATTATAAACGCAAACGCATTTTTGCGAATTTTTGATTTTTAGAAGGATGGTGAATTGGAATGGATGACAGCGGAAGTACGGATGACGAAGACTGCACCGCTTTGCATACATTTCATTTGATCTTATAGAGAATATCGGCATAGCCTATGAACGGATTTTCGTCATAGGTTATGCCGTTTTGCGTTTTTTAGATTCAAATGAATCAAATTTTCAAAACATTTCAGAAAGGTAAACGTATTTTTTAGGTTATTACAAAATGTTAGGCGCAGTAATTTTACAACTTATCCTTATTTTTTTGAATGCAATTTTTGCAAGCGCGGAGATCGCCGTCATTTCCACCAACGAAGCCAAGCTTGAAAAGCTTGCCGAAGACGGAAACAAAAAAGCCAAGAAGCTGATCAAGCTCAAGGGCAACTCCTCTAAATTTTTATCCACCATTCAGGTAGCCATCACCCTTTCGGGTTTCCTTGGCTCTGCGTATGCGGCGGATAACTTTGCAGGTCCTCTCGTGGGACTTCTTGAAAAAATAGGTGTTCCGCTTCCCACGGAAACGCTTACTTCCATTTGCGTATTTCTTATTACCATCATTCTTTCTTATTTCAGTATCGTGTTCGGTGAACTGGTTCCCAAGCGCGTTGCCATGAAGCATTCGGAATCGATGGCGCTCATGCTTGCGGGACTTCTCACGTTTGTTTCCAAGGCGTTCGCGCCTTTCGTTTGGGTCCTTTCCAAATCCACGAACGCCATGCTTCGTCTTTTCCGTATCGACCCCAATGAGGAAGAAGAAGAGGTTACGGAGGAGGATATCCGTCTGATGATCGATTCCGGCTCAGAGCAGGGCAATATCGACAGCATGGAACACGAAATGATCAAAAATATCTTTGAGTTTGACGATATCTCCGTTGACGAGGTCTGCACACACAGACGCGACGTTACGTTCCTTTATAAAGAAGACAGCATGGAGGAATGGAAAAACATCATCAACAGCACAAGACACCGCTATTACCCGATCTGCGAGAAAGATGCGGATGATATCGTTGCGGTCTTGCACGCGGCGAAGTTTTTCCGCGAGTCTTACCGCGATGCGGAATGTGCCATCTGCGAAGCCTCCGAAAAGCCTTACTTTGTTCCCGAAACGATGAAAGCTGACGTGCTTTTCACCAATATGAAGGAAACACGCAATCATTTTGCCATCGTCATTGATGAATACGGCGGTACGAGCGGCGTCATCACGATGCACGATCTGCTGGAGCTTCTCGTTGGCGACCTCGGTGAAAAGGGCGATGATTACATTGTGGAGATCCAAAAAATAGATGATTCCAACTGGGAAATTTCCGGTTCAGCTGCTCTCAAAGACGTTAGCGAGGAACTGGATATGGATTTTGATGATGACGATTATGATACCTTTGGCGGTTACATATTCAGCCTTCTCGATGCGATTCCCGATGACGGTACACAGATCGAGCTTGAAACCGATGAGCTCCTCATTCGTGTGGAAACGATCGAGGACCATCGTGTGGAACGTACCCTCGTTACCAAAAAGAAAAAGGTCGATGAGGACGAAGATGACGATTAACTAAAAAAGTGCAATCCGAGAGGATTGCACTTTTTTAGTTATAAAAGATATGAACGAGCATATTCGATGGCTTCCGCGGGGGTGATCTTTCTTCGGTCGGAAAGGGAAAGAAAGGCGCGCGGAAGATTATGAAAGGCGAAAAATAAGCGACGAAGTTTTGTTTTGTCGGGTCTTTTGCGTAAAATTTCCGCCATGCACGAGGAAAGAATATCGTTCATAAGAAATAAGATATCTTGATATTCGGGAGTG
>JBGVLA010000020.1:0-24231 GCA_045124015.1 Eubacteriales bacterium
GATCCACGAAGCGCCCGTGGCAAGCCCCGAGAGAATCAAAAAGATCAGTGACTTGGGCTCGATTTCCACAATCGTGCCTTGCGATCCGACTACGAACACCATCACCCACGAAAAGATCAGCACCACGATGGTGCGGATCGCTGTAGCGAGATCGGAATCGGTCTTTTTGATGCCACATTTGGCAAGAATTGAGGTCACCCCTGCAAACACAGCGGAAAGTATAGCGGCAATCATCCAAAGCATAGTCGTACCTTTTTCTTACGTAAGTAATTATTTTTTGATGGGCAGCAGCATTCTTGTCTGCTTTTTGTATTCCGCAAAGCCGTCCTTACGAGACTGGCGTTTGTCCGCCATAGGAATGCTGACCGCCAAAAACAGGATCGTATTTGCCACAGCACCTGCCACGAGATACCACGCGCTCGGTGCCGCGCAAAGCACGGACAGACCCACGCCCCACCACATGAGGATCTCGCCAAGATAGTTGGGATGGCGCGAATACTTCCAAAGTCCTATGCGGATAAAAGGCGCGGTGCGATTCTTACGGAATTTGTGCATTTGCATATCGGCGATCCCCTGCATGATGGCCGCGCAGAGGGACAGGCACAGGAACAGCACGCTTGCGATATTAGCCGAAAGTCCTTCACGGATAGCGTAAACACCGGGCAAAACACAGCCGTACACCACCAGTGTCGGCACCATATGGATGCCCACGAAATTGATGATGGGATAAAATACACCCGTCTTTTCACGGAGCATGGTGTAACGCCAGTCCTGGTGCGTGAGATTCCCAAAGGTGTACGCCCAGTTTGACGTCAAGCGGATTGCCCAAAAGGACACGACCACAAGCAGAAGAACGCCGAGGAGCGTCAGCTCCCTGCCGATGGCAAACGCCACGAGAATGACGGGCGGTTGCACGCTCCAATAGGGGTCGTAGACCGATGCGTTCTTAAAAATGAGACTGAAAACGAATGTCACCACGGTTGCCGTAGCATCCGCGATGAGCAATGACAGCCACCAATCGAACGTGAGCGTGCGATAGGCAAGCACGCCCACCACGGTGGCAATTATGTATACCAGCGTGACGGCAACAAAGCTCGCCGCGCGGTTTTGCTTTAGCTTGTTCATACGGCATTACCGTACCTTTCGATAATTTTGGCGAGGATCTCCTCGTCCGCTGGACAGAACTCATAGTTTTGAATCTCGCTCGGCGTGATCCACCTGATATCGTTGTGCTCCAGCTTCTGTGGTTCGCCCTCTGCTATTGTAGCATTGAAAAGCGTCAAATGCACCGTCAAATCGGGATATTCATGGACGACATCCATAAATACATCATCAACAGACAGCGTCACAGCAAGCTCTTCTCTGCACTCGCGGATTAGGGCTTGCTCTTTTGTTTCTCCCGGCTCTACCTTACCGCCAACAAACTCCCAAAGGAGGCATCTTGCCTTATGTGCCGGACGTTGGCATATCATGAATTTATTGTTTTTCCATATAAGAGCTGCAACAACTTCCGTCATGCCAACACCTCCTCAATATTAACAATAGGTGGTATATACTTTTTCGTGTATAGTGTTTCGATCTTTTTTTATTTTTTTCAATAGTTTGAATGTCTATCTGTGCCATTTTGTTATTCCTTGCTTATTCACAAAGTTTATACCAAATTGCCAATATTGTTTTTTCTTTTTCATCGTTTATTCTAAGTCTTGCTGTGCCTTGAGGACGAAAATCTCCGACAGGCACCGTTGCGCCAATTCGACTTGCTATCGTCTGGAGTTCTCCAAGCGATAATGACATAAGGCCATCTCGCGTTTGTGCGCCGGAAAGTCGAGATATGTCATCGTGAATATATAGTTTCCATTTTTCCTTGAACGGTTCAAGCGCGCTTTTTCTGAAACTCTGACGATTTGTAATATCTAAAATATCAACCGGCAGAATAAAACAATCCCCATTGTTACTATCAACGCATACTACAAAATCACAATCTCCTCTTTCTATCCTTCTTGTTCTATCTTCTGCGTCATTTGCGATTTGAGCCCCAGATCTGCCTCCGCGTGTAAGATCATATGTAACAGATGATGACCCCTTAACCTCAACGCGATATAATATGTGATTATACTCAAGAACTGCATCATATGGCATATCGCGCCATACCTTAAAGAAACAAAAGAACCCTGCTTTACTCGCTTTTCCTATAAAAATATTTTCATCCGCAGCTCCATTCAAACTTCTAAAAGTTCCATCTACATCTAAACCGGTTATATTTTTACTCCACATTTTCTTTCTCCATTATCAATTCTTTAATTTGCTCAGCTATTCTCCTAATAACAGGAATCGAGACGGTATTTCCAATCTGCTTGTAGGCATCCTCAATTCGTATGGATTTCGGAAAATAAAACTCTTTCGGAAATCCTTGGAAATCAAGGCACTCTCGAAGTGTCATTTTTCTGATTCCGTAATTATCCCACACGACATGTACGCGATCCTTGTGAGTGCCCATATTGGCTGTAAGCGTTGGACACATTCTATTTTTCGTCCATCTTACCTCTGTATCAGTAAGACGATAGATAGCCATACGGTCATTCATGTGAGAAGCCAAATGCTTGAACATTTGGGGATCTGTATAATAGTAAATATCGTGTTGTTTTATATTGCGCTGAATTATATCACTCGACTGTAATGTAAGCTGAATCTCATCGGGATATGAAAAAATACGATCTGATATATCATAGCGTAGCGCCACTATATAAATTCTCTTTCTGATCTGCGGTAGGTTCCCGTATTCATTTGATGCGAGCACTCGATAATATACTGAATACCCAAACTGTGCAAGCGCATTGTATATTACAAGAAAGGTTTTTCCATTATCATGCTCAATCAAATTGGGGACATTTTCCAAGAACACTACCTTAGGGCGTTTCGAATCAATAATACGTGTGATTTCAAAAAACAGATTTCCATCTCGATCTTTGAAACCTTTCTGAAGTCCTGCAATAGAAAACGGCTGACACGGAAAACCTGCAGTTAGAACATCAAAGTCTGGAATATCCCTCACATTGATCTTCCTGATATCGGCTTCTACAAGAGGAGCATTGGGAAAGTTATGCCTATAAGTCTTGCACGCCGCCGAATCCATCTCGTTTGCCCAAGCAACATCAAAGCCCGCTTGCACAAATCCAATATCAATGCCGCCAATTCCACTAAACAGGCTACAAATACTCGGCATATCAACTCTCCCCTCACAACAAAATTAGAAATCTAACAGATATGTGCCATCCTCATATTTTCTGAATGTAACATATGTTTTTCCGTAAAGCTCCAGCATCTGCTTCGTGATGTAGCCTCCAGACGGAGCTCCAATCTTCTTACGAATCCACTCACCAAGAATAGCATTACTCTCAACGCTTTGGAGTGCCTTATTCCCCTGTTGTGCCATTCTCATATGGAAAGATCCAAAATCCTTTGTGATAACTTTGAACATAGGACAATTATCATCATCGGGATGTTCTCTGTCTGGGAAGAAACCAGGTTTTCTATCCTTCCTGTTGTAAGGAATATACGCCTGATTTTGGTCTCTCTTAGTTCCATTAGGACGAATACCCCAATTTACACCAGAACCGTATCCTGTATCGCTACCGTCCGCAAACAAAAGAGAAACATTCAACGTATCTACTGGCGTTTCTTGGTCATATACAAGATAATCCTTTTCATAATTATCGGGATCCACAACGGTGTCAGCTGTATTGTTGATGACATTCTTGAGCTTTTCAGAAACCGCGGGATCAAAACAATCAATCGTATCCGCTAAAAGCTCTTGATAATATCTGTAGGCCATTATTGAGCTGCACATACTCACAGATTCTCTACGCTTATAAAAAGCATTCATAGTATAATTCAAAGAACCACAAAAAGCAACATATGGCATTTCTCCCACCATATCTTCGGGATAAGTCCAC
Source organism: Eubacteriales bacterium (assembly GCA_045124015.1). Lineage (GTDB taxonomy): Bacteria > Bacillota > Clostridia > Oscillospirales > CAG-272 > QALR01. Next base: position 3,954 of record JBGVLA010000020.1, read on the forward strand.
ACATACACTTTGGAATGTACCTCAGGTCCATTGCAAATATATCTGCAAGAAATTTTCGGCATTCCTTTAGAGCTATTAAGAAATCCGATCATACGACAAATATCTTCGTGCTTCTTTTGCGAAAGACTGGACTTTGTCATACCAAGAAGAATTTCTATTGAGAGTCCTTTTACAAAACGATTGCTTTTAATACCCTCTGCAAGTTTGATCATGTGAGTGGAAATTCTTTCACAATCGGTAAAAGCAGTAATTACTTTGAGCGAAGTACAAGGATGTATATTGTCCGTTCTTGCAGGAGCATACAGCACAGGCTCATCAAAATCGGAAGTAAGAAATGTGGGTTGTCCGGTTATATCGTCAAAGTGTTTAATCATAAATTATTCCTCCATGTTAGCCTTCACTGATGGGTACTCTATTCCGGCAAAGCTATTGAGAATCGCAGTGATGACTATTTCTGACAACTTGCAAGGAACTGCCATACCGATCTGTTTTCTTACGCTACTATAGTTTCCAATGAACTCGTAATTGTCGGGGAATGTTTGAAGTCTTGCTCGCTCTCTGTTTGTAAGCTCACGGTCTGTCCAGTGATACATGAATGTACCACCGCCTCCTGCCGCAGTTACGGTATATGCAGGTTTATCGGGATCAAGCTTTCTATATATTTGACTAATTTTGGTTTTGGTTTTAATCTTCAAGTCTTCGGGGAACTCATCTCCAAGTCTTTCTTCTGCTTGCCAAATATTTTCACCAGGACGTATGTATGAAAGTCTTCTTACAACATCTTTTGAAAGCCTTCTTGCTTCATTATTGGGGGCCGTATGCGGAATATCTGCAAGAGCTGTTCTCGACGATATATCAACATTAGCATAAACTGCAGGATCTGGCACTCTATATTCTACATCAATGTCATTTCTTATTCCTACAATAATCACTCTGTGTCTTGTCTGAGGAATTCCATATTGCTCTGACTTATATAGATTTACATTCAGCTTGTATCCCGCTTCGCGCATATCGTTTAATATTATTTCGAAATCGCCTGATCCAGCCGATCGAATACCGGATACGTTTTCTGCTACAAACCATTTAGGCTGATATGTTTTTAAGACTTCTATTCCATACCAATATAGCTGACCAAATTTCTCGTTTTCAAAGCCTTGATGTTTTCCTACATTTGAGAAACTGTTACACGGAAAGCCGTAACAGAAGGCATCTATTGAACCAAGTGCTTCTATATTAAGTTCTCTTACATCGCCGCAGTATACTGTTTGTGGAGCATCGGGACATATATTTTTTCTGTATGTTTCGCAAGTATCTGCATCATAATCATTGGCCCAGGCATGCTCTATGGTAAATGTTCCGTCATCACTTTTAGCACGTAAAGCGCCACATGCAATTCCACCTGGTCCGCAGAAGAGTTCGCCCAGTTTGAATGTAGTCGGAATATTATTTAAGCAATTTGTCTTTTTATCAATTACAATTTCAACGATATCATCTAATGTGCATTCAAGAGCCATGCATATCTTAACCAGTACATCGCTGGATACTGTAGCTCCATCTTTTTTCATCTTTGCAAGAGTTGCCTGACTAATACCAGCTTTTGTTGCGAGCTCTTTGCTTTTCATTTCTCGGTCGATAAGCAGTTTGAACAGCTTTTTATAGCTTGCGGCCATATTACACCTCATAAAAAGTATTTTTATACGATTCTATTATACTACTTTTTTCGCTAAATTGCAATAGGCTTTTTGAAATAATTAAACGATCTTGTAATTTTAACATTTTAGTAGCATATTCAATTTCTTATGATCGCTAACAAATTATATTTGGAACTGTTACCTTTTTCATTTTGTTAAACCGTGCATCTGCATAAAATCGCAAAGTGCAGTTTCTTTCCTCGCCCTTTTCTTTGATTACAGCATCCCAAATATTTACCCTCGAAACCTCTTGACAAACCTCCATCAAAGAGTTACAATACAACAACTTTAGGTAGCTGACTCCGTTAGAAACCGACCACATGATCTGACCACAATTCTGCAAATAAAATTATCCGCTCCCTTGAAGCTTGACCACATCAAATCGGGAGCGGATTTTATGACCACATGTTTGACCACTTTCAGAACCGGACTACCCGGAGACAGTAGCACGCGGTGGACTTTGTATCAATTTTTTCGGACGAAAAAGCACGTATTGGACGCTATATCACGCAAAAAACTATACCCCTTTGCTTGGGGTGGTAGAGGCCGCAAGTTCAAGTCCAGTCACTAGACCAAAAATTGGGAGTCGTAAGATTCCCGATTTTTCTTTATTTATCTCGAAAATTCTCGCAAAATCTCGCGTTTTCGCATTTTATTGTTCGGCAAATTGGAAATTATTATTTATAATATTTATCTATACCACCGTATCCGACGATTTTTTCCTTTATGAGTCTTTTTAATAAAACTTTCAAGGTGTTTTTTGAACTCGTCGGGGCGTTTTCTCGCCGCATCCATGTAAGCAATACGAATGCGTTTATATGGTTCGGATAATTTCTCATAGTTTTTCTACACAACCATATCTGATTTTATGGCATCAAGTATATCGCTTGGGAAGATGTATGGGGCGCGAATGATGGGCAATATGTCATCTCTCGCGCTTGGGTGGATCATACCGCGCTCATCAAGCCAGATCAGCCGTTCAATATTTGGTCGAGAATAAGGACTTCCTTTTTTCTCGGGATGAAGCATTGCGCTCGATGTGTGGGATCAACATGCTTAATTGTACTATCGATCCAACCGAAGCAAAACGCTTCTTCTACTGCAACGTTATATAAAAGCGACTTATCACCAGACTCCTTCATAGGAAAAACAAACCATATTTCGCTTTACGTTTCAAAATTCTCTGCGAGCCACATTCTCTACTCTTGTCTGTCGCTCGTATAAAAAGTCTTTAGGTGTTTCATTATCCACCTCATCAAATTCTTATTTATCGGTAAGTTTATTATATCACATTATTCAATCGCTTTGCCTATCTTTGCCTACTCCGCCGCAATTTTCGAGTGCCGACTCTTGATTTCCATCAGACCTTTCAAATTCTGCCACTTTCCCATCTATATTCTCGCCAAAACATATTGACATTTCACCTCTGTTGGAGTATAATCTATAAGTCCCATATGGGACTTTGGAGGTTATCATGGAAGTTGAGATACAACAGCTTATGAACGACGTCAACCGCGCTATTATCAAGTTCCGCGGCGTTTATTCGTCATGGTCGAAAAAGCACGGTGTCAGCTACAACGAAATGCTCGTTTTATATACGATCCGCGATAACGGGTTCTGTACGCAGAAGCAGATCTGCGAGAATTATCTGCTTCCCAAGCAAACAGTCAATCATGTGATCACTTCCATGCTCACGGATGGGCTGCTTTGCGATAGCCCGGAAAATTCTTCGGGCAGAGAAAAAGCCTACGTATTTACGGCAAAGGGCGAAGAATACGCCGCCCCCCTGCTTGCTTCTCTCGGCAAGGTGGAGGAACAAGCGGCTGCATCTATGGGTGTCCGCAAAATACGGCAAATGACAGCTCTGATCTGCGAATACGACAGCGTACTCGCAAAAGCACTGGAGGAGGATATGACCTGATATGGAAGCCATCAAAGAACAAAGCAATTATTTCGGAACGGAGCGGATCAGTAAAATTCTATTCAAAATGGCACCGCCCGTGATGCTCGCACAGCTCATTCAAGCACTTTACAATATTGTGGACAGCGTTTTCGTCGGCCGCTTCTCGGATTCGGGACTGACCGCGCTCTCCATCATTTATCCCATCCAGCTTCTGATGATCGCCCTCGCCGTTGGCACGGGTGTCGGTATCAATACCGTTATGGCGGCGAAGCTTGGTCTTGATCAAAAAGAGAAGGCAAAGGAATACGCAGGTGTTGGTACACCACTTGCCATCATACTTTGGATGGTCTTTGCCGCCGTATGCTACGCTATTATGCCTGCCTTTGCAAGAATGTCAACGAATGATCCCGCTATCATTTCCGATGTTATCACGTACGGCAGGATCGTTTGCGTATTCAGCTTTGGCTTATTCCTTGAAAGCATTTGGACGAAGATATTGCAGGCACAGGGGGATATGCAAACGCCGACGGTGGCGCAAATACTCGGCGCGGTAGCCAATATCATTCTCGATCCGCTGCTCATCTTTGGGCTGTTTGGACTCCCGAGAATGGGCATCGCAGGCGCGGCAGTTGCGACCGTGGCAGGTCAAGTCGTCGCCGCCCTCGTCGTGATGAAAAAGGGATTTCACCGTTCTCCCGCTCTCAGAAAATATCCGCATTACGTAGCCAAGATATTCCGTTTGGGGCTTCCCAACATTCTGATGCAATCGGCTTACACATTTTACATATTCGGTCTGAATATGATCCTTGCCACCTTTTCCGACGCGGCGGTTACAACGCTCGGTCTATACTACAAGTGGCAGACCTTCTTCTTTATTCCGCTTGGCGCCATGCAGACCTGCATCGTTCCCGTGATCAGCTTTAACTTCGCGGCAAAAAAAATTGACCGTTGCAAAAAGACGCTGAATACGTCCATTCTGTTCGGCATTGGCCTGATGTCCCTCGGCACGCTTTGCTTCAATCTGATCCCCGAGCCGATGTTGCGCTTTTTCTCATCGGACGAGGAGGTCGTCCGTATCGGCATTACCGCATTCCGTATTATCGGCTGGAGCTTTTTGCCGCTTGTTACATCATTGACCTATCCCGTAGTCTTTCAAGCGGTGGGACAGCCAGTGAAAAGCTCGGTGCTGACGGTGATCCGCACTGTGATACTGTTCGTGCCGCTAGGCTATCTTTTCTCGCTGATCGGTCTCGATTATTTTTGGCTGACCTATCCTGTAACAGACGGACTTACGACGATCGTTGGGTTTCTTATGTGCCTGTTCTTCTTCAAAAAGGCATATGCTCAAGCCTCACTTGAAAAGGCGAAGGCAGAGCATCCCGTGGCAATCATGCCCTCACACCCGGGTGTTATTATCACGATTGCCCGTGAACACGGCTCGGGCGGCAAGCAAATAGGCAAAATGGTTGCCGAAAGGCTTGGCGTTCCGTTTTACTACAAGGAAATGACAGCGCTCGCCGCAGAGGAAAGCGGACTCGACCGTGAATTCATTTCAGGACTGAATAAAAACTCTCCGAGACGGCTTCACGACTTGTACCTTTCAAGGAGAGTTGTTCGGCATGCGATCCGCGCCCAGTACAAGGTCATACAAAAGATTGCCGATAGCGGTAGTTGTGTCATCGTTGGACGAGCCGCCGATTTCGTTCTCCGCGACCGCTCGGATGTCGTGCGCATATTCATTCACGCGCCCGAGGAATACCGCATCAAGCGCGTCATGGAGCTTTACGGCGACAGCAAAAAAGAAGCCGAAAGGAATATCAAGCATTCCGATAAAGCACGCGCATCCTATTATAAGCACATATCGGGACTTGAATGGGGCGACGACGCACACTATGATATTGTGATAGACTCGTCCGCAGGGCTTGATACCGCTACAGAGTCGATCCTTGCACAGCTACAGAGTATATCTGTATTTAATCAATAAAATTGAGGGCTGATGGTTTTTCCGTCAGCCCTGTTATTTTGTGCGCAATTCTCACCAACAAATTCTTATTTATCGATTAGATACTGCACTCCACCGCGACTTTAATAACTCCGTCGCGTTTATTTTCAAACAGCTCATACGCCTCGTCAATCTTCGAAAACGGATAAATGTGCTTGATCAGCGGCGCAGTATCGAGTTTGCCCTCTGCAATGAGCCTCATCGTTCCCTCGCAATCGCAACCGTCAACGCCGCCGATCTTAAAGGTCAGATTTTTGCCGTACATATTGGGCAGAGGCATGATTACAAACATACTGGAAAATCAGCTTGTTTTCAATGACACATAGTATTCCCCATAAGTAGAATGCATATATTCCTGTTCTCTGTGCGAAATATAGTGACTATCAGAGAAAAGCTCTATATAGTCTTTGTCATAAGTGCCATTTTAAACTCCTTTTGATTTAGATAAGTACTCCATTGCAGTGGTCAACTTCATGCTGAATAATCTGAGCAGTCCATCCAGTGAAGTTTTGAGTGCGTATCTGCATATCCAAGGTCTGATACTGTACCTTGATGGTCTTATACCGCTTACATTTACGGGGGTCGCCGAGAAGCGACAAACAGCCTTCCTCGGTGTCATATGCGCCGTCCTTCTTGATGATTTCGGGATTGAGCATAACCGTGTAGGTAGGAGCTCGTCCGCTTTCATCGAGAAAGGCGATGATGCGCTTACGCACGCCTATCATGTTGGCAGCCATTCCGACACAGCTTTCTCTGTGCGCTATCAGCGTATCAAGCAGGTCCTGTGCGACCTGCAAATCTTCTTTTGTTGCGACCTCCGACTTCCCTGCAAGAAAGATGGGATCGTGCATTAGTTCTTTTATCATTTGTTTTCTCCAATATAATTTTCAAGACGCTTCAGCGGCTCACAACCATCAATTTCTTCTACGGTTACTGCATCCCAAATCTCAATAAGAGATTTTCCGTCAAAAACTTTGGCGGTTGAAAAATCTTCAAAAGTGAAATAATCAAATGCGTTTTTGCCATCCGCGGTGAGACCAAACCAATAAAGGTCTTTGGCCGTCACTTTATCGGGCATTTTCCCCATCCAGCATGAATCAAACCTTGTAGTTCCATTGACAGAGAACAATATCTCGACACTGTATTTCCCTTGCGTTTCAAATGCGAATAGTTTCTTGATTTGATTAAATGTTACCATAGATTTCTCCTTAATATCGTCCAACTTGCAATCAAGCGCCGTACAAATTTTCACGAGTACATCGCTCGATACAGTTGCGCCATCTTTTTTCATCTTCGCGAGCGTTGCCGGGCTGATTCCGGCCTTTGCAGCGAGCTCTTTGCTCTTCATTTCGCGGTCGATGAGCAGTTTAAAAAGTTTCTTATAGCTTGCAGCCATGATCCACCTCATAAAAGAATATTATTATACGAATACATTATACTCCTTTTTCTGACAAGTCGCAATAGGCTTCTCGAAAGAATTCAACGATCATATAATTTGTTCAACAAAGCAATACAAGGTTCTGTGGTTACTGATAAGGGTATTAAGTTATCAGTATCCACCCGAGTTTCCACTTAACTTTGCTTACTGCATACCCAATATTGGCTATTGACGGTATTAAAATGAATTTTTGCAAAACAAAAAAGCCGCTACATACGTGTAGCAAGAAAAATGGGCATAAGGATAGCTATGCTGTACCTAAAATTTCTTGCGAGATTGCAAAAATGGCTTGCAAGGCGCGAACGTGAAAAGGAGACTCACCTTGTCAGTAAGTCTCCTTTATGGTCTTAAAAACTTGCGCCGGTTTCGTCGAACCAAACGAAAGAGGTTTCTTCACCGTCAATAGACCATTTGGCGGGGGTAGCGTTATACTGCCAATCAAGCGGAATGGCAACATTCTTTTGCTCTGAAGCGATTTTGTACATTTCCTGCATATAGGCAAATTCCTCATCTGTGAAAGCGCCGTTGGGTGCGGAAATAAAGAGGGGGGTGCCGCTCTTGGCAAGGAGTGTAACCCATTCCTTATTGAGAGAGAAAGGAATCCTGCCCTTGATAAAGCCTGCACAGTCAGCATCTACCATGTAGAACTTACCGTTTTGAGGCAGACGGAAGGCGAGAGTATTGACGCCCATACGACGGGTTCTGTCAAAGTCCACACCACTGGTATCGTCGCCTATGCGGTTGATGTGGCAAAGACCTGCGGTCAGATGAGACACGCAGTTGCAACCGAGGATATACGCTTTGCCCTCGGTTGCATCGAGAATTGCCTTGCAAAAATCCACGTAGATTTCGGCAGTGGTTCTGGTACGGTCATGGAATTTCCAATCACCGCATGTCAAATATTTGTTGGCGTCCTTGCCCCAAAGTCCAAAAATGTCATTCGAGGAAAAGTCATGCTTGATCAGCTCGTAACCCCAATCAAACACGATGCGGCGTACCGTCTCTTTGATATGAGCAATGACTTCGGGACGCGAGGGATCAAGCTTATGATTGTAGTTTTCAAAGCGCCACTCTGTGGGAATAGCATCGGTATCGTCGCGAAGGAAACGCACCCAGATACCGGGGCGAACGCCCATTTTTTTGAATTCGTCGGCGACTATTTTCATGTCGCCGTATTTTTCGTTAGCGATCCAAGGACCTGCACAGGATTTGGGCTGCCATCCGTCGTCGATCACCATGAAGGGTGGATTATCAAGACCCTCGGCAAGCTTTGCTTGCAGGGCGGCATCCGAGATGATCTCTTCATAAGAGCTTTTGCCGTACGCATAGTACCAGTTGTTGCCCCCATAGACCGGCTCGGTAGGCAACACGGGATCAGGGCACATTTTGCTGCAGAAATCACAAGCACTTTCAAAGCTGTTATCACGATCAGACGAATAGGATTCGCTCATAAACGAACCGATCAGAAGCTCTCGATCACCAAGCTCCACACCGATCGAGCCCGAGCGCACGTCGCAGAATGCGGTAACGCCTTCGCAGTCAACCACCCAGCTGACAAGTGAGGCGGGTCTTACGGCAACACCCACGCAGTCGGTGCCACCGCCATGCTTCATGATGAAATACCAAGGATGTGCTTTTTCGGTAGTGAGCCCGATAAAGCCAAGATCGGCATAGCTTCTTTCCCAAGCATCGCCAAGCACGCGGACATCGCTATCGATCTTGGCTTTCCAACGGAGCTTTACGATTTTGGGATGGGACGTGGGAGCAGAAAGATAAACGTTTACTCTATCGTTTTGCACCTCGTAGCGAAGGGAGGCGTCGTTTGCCTCGGCCTTTTCTACCAGTATCTCGGCATAATCGGGAGTTCTTCGAATGTCAAGCATATTAAAACCTCCAAGAAAAATTGAAACTTATCGTTGGAAAGATTTCTCTTCCTTCTTTAATCTATAGGAAATTACGCAAAATCGCCCTCGCCATTTTGCCATATTCCGGTGCGGAGAAAACTACCAAAAGGCGAGCATTTGGATGTGGCGACACGCCGCTTATCGAATATCGTAAACGCTTCTCAAACAGAGCGTTTTGGGATTTCCTTTGAGAATCTTTACCCTCTTCTCTCCTGCGTTAATATCGAAATAGTTGTCCGAAAGAATCATGTCGCAATCGGGAGAATCGATCTCTACGCTCTTTGCGTAATTTTTGGCAGAGATCACGATCTCGTCGCCTTCCATTCTTGCCTGCAATTCGGGATCCTTGAATTTGAAATGCTTGGGAGCGGTAAAGAGGACGCTGCCCTCCGATACGATTTCTCCCTCAACGACCAATTCATACGAATAATAGTGATTCAGAACGTCGGTCTTACAGAAATCAACCTCATCCAACGTCAAAACGGAAAAAGGCGCAACCGTAACGGTTTGACGGTAGGTTTTGAGTATATTTCCGCAGTTATCACGCAGATAAGAAAAAACTTCTCCGCTTACCGTTTCACGCGTATCATTGGTAACGGAAAGCTGTGCCTTGGTTTCGTAATCATAATAATCGGGCTCCATAATCACATACGGACGAGTCGTGGTCTCTCCAACCTCCGCGCAGGAGAGCAAAACGGGAGAATAGAAGCGTTTAGCGTAATAGTGGAGCGCTTTGAGTCTTCCGTAATAGTCGATGCTTGACCAGGATGCCGTCGGCCAAATATCGTTGAGCTGCCAATAAAGAGTGCCCATACATCTTCCTCGTTCTCTGCGAAGATGCTCGACACCGTATCGCATCGCCTCGGCTTGCAAAAGCTGCGATGCATAGATCAATGTACCGAAATCGTTGGGATAGAGATACGTTTGCGACAGATAATTGATGATCTTACCGTTTGCGCCCGTATTTCTCTGATGGTTCTCCATTACTCTCGAAAAGATGTTTCGATCCTCGGGAAGCGTGATCGCTTGAATGGTTTTTTCACTCGGGAACGACTGAAAACCGAATTCGGAAAGATAACGGAAATGGTGATTTCTGTACTCCGTAAACGGCTTGTTGCTATGCCATACGTCCCAGTAATGCGTGTCGCCAAAGTTTTCGTTTCCGGGATCAACAAATCTTCCGATGGTAATAGGCGAGGTGTGAATATACGGAATTTCAGGACAAACCTCTTTTGCAATATCCGCAATCACCTCTTCAAAAAGCTCGATATTGACAGGGATGCAACGATCTGTGATCGACGTTCCTCTCCTCTTTGCATTGCAATGTTCTACCTCGTTGTTTCCGCAGATCACCGCGATAGAAGCGTGATGGCGCAATCGCTCCAGATTTTGTCGAACCTCCGTTTTGATGTTTTCGAGCATCTTTTCATCGGGATAATACAATGTGCAAGCAAATGCAAGGTCAAAGAACACAACCAATCCCAGCTCGTCGCAAATATCAAAGAAATAATTATCGGGATAATATCCACCGCCCCATATACGGATCGCATTGAAATTGGCATCCGCGCAAAGTGTGAGAAGCTGTCTGGAACGCTCCTCTGAACAACGGGAAAGGATGTTATCCTCGGGAATGTAATCCGCGCCCATCGCAAAAAAGCGAACTCCGTTACATTCGTGTGTAAAGCTGACACCCCATTTGTCCTTTTCACGAATCAGATCCAAGGTGCGCAGACCGATCCTGCGTTCCGTAGCATCGCAAACGCCGTTTTCATCGATCAACTCCGCACGTACCGTATAAAGCGGCTGCTCGCCCAAGCCGCGCGGCCACCAAAGCTCGGGATTCGGAACCTCCCACGTCTGATTTGCAGGAATGGTATATTGTGTCGTACCATCGGGACATATGACGGTAACGCGCATTTCCGTCGGAGCATCTGCGGTAACGAGAGGCGTGAGAAACACCTTTCCTTGCTCGTGCTTTTGTTCAATTTTAAAGTCAGTTATTCTTGCGGAATCTTTTGTAATCAAAGAAACTGCGCGCCAGATTCCCATATCGGGCAGATACGGTCCCCAATCCCAACCAAGCATACAGTGGGCCTTACGGATATATCCAAAGCCTGCCAATGCAAGGATACCGTTATAGAGCGGTAGCTCCTTGTGCTTTTTCTTGATGTAGGTATGAATTTCGCGGCAGGTAACGCGCAAAACGTTCTCGCCCGAAAGGAGAGTATCCGTTACGTCGAATTCATACGTAACGTGCATATCATCCGTATATGCGATATGTTTTCCGTTGAGTTCAATATCGCAAAACGTATCTAGTCCCTCAAATCGAAGAAGATGCGTATGTGCATCCTTTTCAAAGTCAAAGCGTTTTTCAAAAACGTAATCGTGATGTGTCAATTCAAGCGCCCCAAACTCATTATCACGGTAGTGCGGGTCTTCCATCAATCCCGCATCGAGCAAAAACGAATACAGAGAACCGGGAATCGTTCCTTCGCAATCAAAGCCGTTGCCCGTCATTCTCCATTTTTCGCATAGAGACAGTGTTTTCATAAAAACCTCCAAGCATATTTATTCTTGACATTTATATTATATTATTCACAGCGCATAAGATAATCGTAGCAGCTCTTTATGTATTTTATCTTTTCGCTTCTGAGCTCAAGCGGAATATTGCTTTCTCCCGGGATCTCGAGATTGAAAAGTCCCTCGTATCCAATCTCCTTCAGCGTACGTACAACGCTTACAAAGTCTATATTTCCGCGTGTGAATGGCATTATATGCTGATCGTCTGTACCATCATTGTCTGCAATGTGAAGCGCTCGCAGACGCTTGCCAGCCTTGCGTATAAATCTGCACTGATCCTTGTCCTCCTGTAGATTGAGGTGTCCCGTATCGAGGCAAATACCGAGTTTGTCGCTTCCTACGCTGTCTAAAAGGTAGAGGAGCCTGTCAATGCCGTCAACAACGCTCCAGAGATTTTCAAGGCATACGGTGATATCCTTATCCTCAATATATTCAGCAATGATCTTAAGTTTTTCGATATTTTGTGCCGCGCACGCCTCGTACCCGAGCTCATCGTAAGACGATCCGTCGCAGTGAAGCACCATATTGCGAATACCGATAGCCTCGTAAAGGTCTATCCAGTTAAAAAGCTCATAAACGTCATTCGGATTTTCGCAAAGTCTGATATTCAGCCAAAGATGTCCCTGCGTCATGGTAAACGAATTTTCCTTAACGAACGCCCCAAACTTTTTTCCCGTAGCGACAATGTCATCGCTGCGCCCAAGAAGATTTCTTCCGTGCTCATAGGAAAGCTCTGCGGCATATATTCCGTTCTTTATGAATTCCTTTACCGCATCCTCAGGGGTCAGTCCGTGGTAATACTGCGTCCAAATTGCAAGTTCCATACTCATAATAGTTACCTCCAAGCATATTTATTATTGACATTTATATTATATTATGATAAAATCCAATTATCAATGGATTATATTCCTTTTTATTTATACTATATGACTGAAAGGAAATGCAATGGATTTTATCGTATACGGAATCGATTATCACCATAAACCGGGTGAATTTTGTTTGAAAAAGGTATTCTCCTATTATTTTATAAGTTGTTTCCGCACGGATTATATCGCGGAGATCGGCGGCATCACGATCCGAGGCAAGGCGGGCGACTATCTGATACTTGAACCCGGACAAATCGTTTATCACGGCCCGACACCGGAAGCAACCAAAGGATTTCGCAACGATTGGCTTCACATAGGCGGCGATGATCTTCGAGAGTTGCTCGCAAAATATCCCCTGCCTCTGAACACACCATTTCACGTAGACGGTTCATTTTATCTGGCATCTGCGATCGAAGAGATCCACCGCGAACGGTCTTTTCTCCTACCCGGATATGAGGATAAATGCAATATGATCATGACGGGCGCGCTGATCGACATCTACCGCGCGTTTGCAAGAAGCAACCAATTGACATCCGAAAATAAACTCGAATATGCGCGCGGTGAAATCATGAAAGAATATCCAAAGCAATGGAATCTGGAGGATATGGCAAAGCTGAGTGGATATTCTCCGAGCCGTTTTTTGGCATTGTATAGAGAATTTTACGGCACGTCTCCCGTCAATGATCTGATCCAATATCGAATTGAACAAGCTAAGCGGCTCATGCTTTATGGCAATATGCGACTGAACGATATTGCCGAGGCGGTCGGTTTTTCTTCGATCTACTACTTTTCTAAATGCTTCAAAAAAACGGTAGGCGTATCCCCTACCGTTTATAAAAGAAACAATTTGTCATAAAAGAACACAATGGGGTCCGTATTGACCGATGATAATCAGCTACACAACTTGGAAATCGATAGGATGGGAATTCTTCACGGCTTAATGAGTTGGGGCTACATCATCTATTGTTTCATTAGATACATTCGGTTTTAAGACTTGAGAAGAAATTTTTCCCATTGCGTTGTCGTAAGAATTTCCTCTACTTGACATTGACGACGTAATGTTGCATGATTGTATTATGATTGAATGTGTTGATATTTCTTTGGCATAAAAATTCCCTCCTATGGCTTTTTTATTATACCATAGGAGGGTGCTTTTTTGTCATTGCACGCTATTCCCTGTTATAGGCGATCCTAAACTTAAAAACTGATCCAATTCATAAATTGTTTACAGACTTGGAACGCTTTTGGAACGCTACGGGTTCTTTGGCGGAACGGCAGATCTGTATAATGGATAGTAACAGGCAGGAGAAATCTGCTTGAAATTGTATTATTGGAGGCATTTTATTATGTACTTTAACGCTATTGCAAAAATCGTTTCGGAACGCACAGGTTGTGATGTTTCTGTTATAAAGCCGGAAAGCAAGTTCTCCGAGCTTGGCATCGACTCTCTCGACACCGTAGAACTTCTTATGAACTTGGAAGACGAAATCGGTATCGAAATTGAATTGGATCAGAAGGTGGAAACCATCGACGATTTGGATAAGTTCATCCAAAACAAAAAGGGTTCAAGCTTATGATCCAATCCGCAATTTGTGAAATGTTGGATATCCAATACCCCGTGTTTCAAGGTGGTATGGCTTGGATCGCTGACGGTAAACTGGCAGCTGCCGTGTCAAGAGGCGGCGGTCTCGGTATTATTGCGGCAGGAAATGCTCCCGGCGATTATGTCAGACAGCAGATTCAAATTGCCAAGCGTATCACCGACAATCCTATCGGCGTAAATATTATGCTATTAAGTCCGTTTGCAGATGAGGTGGCTAAAGTAGTTATAGAAGAAAAAATCGAAGTCGTAACTACGGGTGCAGGCAATCCTTCCAAGTATATTAAAGATTGGCTTGCCGCAGGGATCAAGGTCATCCCCGTCGTTGCTTCCGTTGCTATGGCAAAGCTGATGACACGTCTCGGTGCCTCTGCACTCATTGCAGAAGGTGGTGAAAGCGGCGGTCATGTAGGTGAGCTTACTACAATGGTGCTCGTTCCGCAAATTTGTGATGCCACTACATTACCTGTCATTGCTGCAGGTGGTATCGCAGACGGTAGAGGTGTCGCGGCAGCTTTTATGCTCGGAGCGTGCGGCATTCAGATGGGTACTCGCTTTTTAAGCGCAGAAGAATGTTCTATTCATCCTGTATATAAGGAAAAAATTCTAAAAGCTACCGACCTTTGCACCATGGTAACAGGCAAGCGTCTCGGTCATCCTGTTCGCAGTCTCCGTACACAATTTGCAAGAGACTATTCCAAAGCTGAATACGGCGGTATGCCTGACGAAGAACTGGAAGCATTGGCAACAGGGTCTTTGAGACTTGCTGTCCAAGAAGGTAATCATGAAAAAGGTTGTTTTCTTTCGGGTCAGATCGCCGCTATGGTAAAAAAAGAACAGCCAGCGGCAGAAATTGTTAAGGAAGTTATGGAGGAAGCTGAACCTATCCTTCTGAGGGCATCACAATGGGTAAAATAGCATTTGTTTTTTCAGGTCAAGGCGATCAGTTTCCCGGCATGGGAAAAGACCTATATGAAAAATATTCGGTTGCCAAAAAGATTTATGATATCTGCGATGGGATCCGTCCCGGCACATCTGCTCAGTGCTTTGAAGGCACAGAAGATGAACTAAAGGAAACAAAGAATACACAGCCTTGTCTTTTTGTAATGGAACTGGCGGCGGCAAGTATTCTGATGGAAAAAGGTATTGCTCCCGATGTGGTTGCAGGATTTTCTCTCGGTGAGGTTGTTGCGGCAACAGTTAGTGGAGCATTTGATCATGAGACGGGATTCCGTCTTGTCTGCAAACGTGGAGAACTAATGCAAAACGAGGCAGAAAAGTTTGAAACCTCAATGGCTGCTGTTGTAAAGCTTACGCCCAAACAGGTGCAGGACATCTGCAATACATATCCTGATGTTTATCCTGTAAACTTTAACTGCCCCGGTCAGATTACAGTTTCGGGACTTTCCTCGCAGATGACGGACTTCTTTGCAGATGTAAAGACGGCAGGCGGCAGAGCGATTCCGCTAAAAGTAAAAGGCGCGTTCCATTCGCCCTTTATGAACGATGCGGCAGAGGCTTTTCAGAAAGAGTTGGAAACAGCAAATGTGAAAGAGCGCTCCATCCCTCTTTACTCCAATATGACAGCTGAACCTTATGGAGATGACGTTGTAGGTCTACTTTCCGCTCAGATCTGCAATCCCGTGCAATGGGAGAAAACCATCCGCAATATGATCGCAGACAGCGTTAATACCTTTATTGAAATCGGTCCGGGCAAAACGCTCACAAATATGATCAAAAAGATCAGCACAGATGTCAAGGCTGTAGGTATTACCGAATATCTTGCGGAGGTGGAAATATGCTGAAAGGAAAAACTGCTGTTGTAACCGGTGGCTCTCGCGGTATCGGTGAAGCAATCGTTTATAAATTGGCTTCGTTGGGCGCTAATATAGCCGTTATATATGCAGGAAATGCAACTGCCGCAGAGAACGTTTGTGAAAAATGCAAAAAGGAATACGGTGTGGATGCCAAGGCTTATCAATGCAATGTCTCCGATTTTTCTGCGGCAAAGGAAACCGTTGCAAAGATCAGATCCGACTTCGGCACAACGCAGATTCTCATCAACAATGCAGGTATTACCCGAGATGCTCTGCTTGCCATGATGAAAGAAGATGATTTCGATGCGGTTCTGGCTACCAATCTCAAGGGCGCTTTCAATATGATTCGCCATATGACAGGATTATTCATCCGCGCACACGAAGGTTGTGTGATTAACATTGCCTCGGTTGCAGGCATGATCGGTAACGCAGGACAATGCAACTATTCTGCATCAAAAGCCGGTCTTATTGGGCTTACAAAATCTGTGGCCAAAGAGCTTGCCCCCAAAGGCATTCGCTGTAATGCGGTTGCCCCCGGTTTCATTTCGACCGATATGACAGAAAATCAGACAGATAATCCGCTTCTGAATATGATTCCCCTCGGCAGAATGGGTGAAACAGAAGACGTGGCAGATGCAGTAGCATATCTTGTAACTGCAAAATATGTAACCGGCGAAGTGCTCCGTGTTGACGGTGGCATCGCTATGTAAGGAGAAAAATTATGAGTGAAAACAGACGAGTTGTTGTTACCGGTATCGGTGCAATCACCCCCTTGGGGAACAATGTCGCAGATACCTGGAACGGTATGAAGAACGGTAAAAACGGCATTGCACCGATTACACTTTTTGATACAGAAAAATTCAAGGCAAAATTGGGTGCAGAAGTCAAAAATTTCAATCCCAAGGAGTATTTGGAAGTAAACGATGTACTTCGCACTGACCGCTATGCGCAGTTTGCTGTTGCAGCCGCACAGCAGGCAGTTGACGAAAGCGGTGTCGAAGGTACGGTTGCACCCGAGCGCTTCGCCGTTATCTTTGGCACGGGAATCGGGGGGATTGGCACCTTTGAAACCGAGCACACCAAGCTCATGGAAAAAGGTCCTCGCCGAGTTTCTCCGCTATTCGTCCCTATGATGATCGGCAATATGGCAGCCGGTATGATTGCCATTCGTCATGATTGCCGTGGCTCCGCAATGCCTGCTGTTACTGCCTGTGCTTCCGGATCAAACGCCATCGGTGAAGCAATGCGCCTTATTCGACATGGATATGCCGATGCCGTGATTACAGGCGGTGCTGAAGCGGCGATTGTTCCGTCCGCCATTGCGGGATTTGTCAATATGCAGGCACTTTCCACTTCTGAAAATCCAAATGAAGCTTCCTTGCCGTTCGATAAGCGCAGAGGCGGATTTGTAATCGGTGAAGGTGCTGTTGCGCTTGTTCTTGAGGAATACGACCACGCAAAAGCTCGCGGAGCAAAAATTTACGGCGAAGTTTGCGGTTATGGCTCTACCTGTGATGCACACCACATTACGGCGCCTCATCCCGATGCGCGTGGAGGTGCACAGGCGATGACGGATGCGATGAGAGAAGCCGGTTATACGGATAGCGATACCGTTTACATCAATGCACACGGCACGGGCACTCCGATGAATGACATGATCGAAACCGTCGCTATCAAAAAGGCACTTGGAGAAGACAATGCGAAAAAAGCATATATAAGCTCCACAAAATCTATGACAGGACATATGCTCGGCGCTGCCGGTGCCATTGAAGCATTGGCTTGCCTTTTCGTACTGAATGAGGGAATTATCCCTCCAACAATCAATTTGAACGAGCAAGATGAAAATTGTGATCTGAATTACGTTCCGAATGTTGCTGTGAGGGCAGATGTTACATTGGCGCTTTCCAACTCTCTCGGATTCGGCGGTCATAATGCTTGTCTTGCTTTCAGAAAGGTGTAATCCGATGAAAGAAACAGATATTCGCAAATATGCCGAACTGATGAAAGAGCTTGGTCTGACCGGGCTTGAGATCACGGAGGATAACAGCAAGGTTCGCCTTGAGCGTTCCGTAACAGTTCAGCCAAAGGAAACTGTATATTCTGTTCCGGAATCCGTTTCCGCCGTACCCTCTGCCACAGAAAATAAAGACTATATCAGCGTGAAATCTCCTATCGTTGGCGTATTTTATGCTGCCCCTGCAGAAAATGCCGCTCCGTATGTTTCCATCGGAGATAAGGTGTCAAAGGGACAAACGCTTTGCATTATTGAGGCAATGAAGTTGATGAACGAGATTTCCGCCGAGGAAAACGGTGTTGTTTCCGAGATCTGCGTTACCAACGGTCAGATCGTGGAATATGGTACGGAGTTATTCCGTATCAAGAGGTAAGTATATGAACAGAGATGAAATCATGAACATACTGCCTCACAGAGATCATATGCTTTTGCTTGATGATGTAGTGAATAAAAATGGCACTGCTGTCGGACATTATACCGTTCGAGGCGATGAGTTTTTTCTAAAAGGACACTTCCCCAATCATCCCATCGTTCCGGGCGTTATTCTCTGTGAGATATTGGCGCAGTCCGCCTGTGTACTGATGCAAGATGCAATGAGCGAAGGAAAACTGCCTGTCTATACGGGACTTAATAATGTTAAATTTCGTTCTCCCGTAAAACCGGGGGATACGATAGAAACACAATGTCATATCAAAAGAGCAAAGCACCCTTTCTATTTTGCCGAAGGTACTGTTACGACAAACGGACGGCTTTGTGTGTCGGCTGAATTTTCCTTCGCAATTACAGGAGAGTAAACTATGTTTTCTAAAATACTGATCGCCAACCGTGGCGAGATTGCCGTCCGAATCATTCGTGCTTGCAAGGAAATGGGCATTGCTACGGTTGCTGTATACTCTGAGGCGGATAAAAATGCGCTTCACGTGGCGCTTGCCGATCAAAGCTATTGTATCGGTGGACCCGAAGCCTCGGAAAGTTATCTGAATGAAAATCAAATTATTAGCACCGCGATTTTAGCAGGTGCGCAGGCGATCCATCCCGGTTATGGCTTTCTTTCTGAAAACGCACACTTTGCCCGTGCTTGCAGAAAGAATGGACTCTCCTTCATCGGTCCCGATCCCGAAAGCATGGAGCGCCTTAGTGATAAAGCAATACTAAAGGAGCTGATCCGAGGAACAGGACTGTCTGTCATTCCCGGAACCAAAGCCGTGGCATCTGCAGAAGAAGCAAAAAAAGCCGCTGAACGCATTGGCTACCCCGTTATACTCAAAGCCTGTGCAGGAGGCGGTGGGCGCGGCATCCGTTTGATTCGTTCCGAGGATGAGCTTGATGATGCGTACCATCAAGCAACAAGCGAAGCCATCAGCGCCTTTGGCGATGGTAGCGTATATCTTGAAAAATATATATTCCCTGCGCGACACGTTGAATTGCAGATACTTGCCGATGAGCACGGAAATGCGGTGTGTCTCGGAGACCGCGATTGCTCTCTTCAAAGACGAAATCAAAAGCTACTCGAAGAAACACCTTCCCCTGCTGTGAATGAGGAGCAACGCCAAAAGATCATGGCGCTGGCGGTGGATGCCGTTAAGAAAATCGGATATGTCGGTGCAGGTACACTTGAATTTCTGCGCGACCATGAGGGAAACTTTTGGTTTATGGAAATGAACGTGCGCTTACAGGTAGAACATTGCGTTACGGAAATGCTAACAGGCTTTGACCTTGTGAAATGGCAGATTCGCATAGCTGCCGGCATTCCATTGAACTTCACGCAAAAGGATGTGAAAATGACAGGTTCGGCAATCGAATGTCGTATCAACGCCGGAAGTTGCGGGACCTTGAAAATACTCCATGTTCCAGGCGGCCCGTCTGTTCGATTTGATACCTGCCTAGTTGCCGATACAGTCGTATCCCCATACTACGATTCGCTGCTCGGTAAACTAATCGTATATGCCAAGACCAGAGAGGAGACCCTTCGAAAAATGCGAGCGGCGCTTTGTGAATTGGTAATTGACGGTATACCTACAAACATTGAGGAGCAGCTACGGATCGTTGAGGATGAACGCTTTACCTCCGGAAATTATGATTTAACGTTTATGGGAAACAGGTGATGAAATGGCATTACTCAATTTTTTGAAACCTAAAAATCAGTTAGAAGAAGGCGGACGTACTTCTGCACCCGTTCAGCGCGATGACGGTGAACCGGAAAAAAACTGCCCAAACTGCCATAAGGATATTCCATTGAGCCGCCTTTGGGCGAATGATCTTGTTTGCCCTTGTGGTTACCATTTCCGCATGAAAGCACGTCAACGCATACAGATGATTACAGACAAAGGAAGCTTTCACGAGCTATATTCCAATATAAAAGCAGAAAATCCGCTGAATTTTCCCGGATATCATGACAAGATTGAAACTGTCCGTGTAGCAAGCTGTGAAAAAGAGGCTGTTGTGTGTGGTACTGCAACCATC
>JBGVLA010000021.1:0-2900 GCA_045124015.1 Eubacteriales bacterium
AGGATGACGTTATCGCAAAGGCAGTGCTGCACTACCTTGTCCTTAAATGAGCAGGTCTTAACGTCTCGCTCTTTCGGCTCATAAACCTTAAATTCCGTATACGGAGACACTGTATACGTTCTGCTTTTGATCTGCTCAATCAGAAGATTGACACCCTCCATCGCCCTCGTATCAAATTTGATGGCGCTGGTCTTGTGTCCTTTTCCTCTTTTTGATTTTCGAAATGCTCGATACATATTTTCAAAATCAATCACTTTTTCAAAGTCTGTCATTTTGTTTATCCATTCGGAAGGGTTGCGCGTTCCTTTGGTAGTGGTGTTCTGATTTTGGATCTTGTCCTACTCTGTCTGACAATCCACCAATGCGGGCGCACGCCATTGTCGTTGTTGTTGTAGTTGTTGTAGTTGATGTTGCCGGAAGGCGAGACGCAAAGAAAAAAATACAACACGCAACCCGTTTTTTTATTTTTGCTCTTTTGTCCTCCATGCGATAGCCATATGCTTGACAGATTCCGTCATTTTCGACCAATACATCGCACTTTTCGGATTCAATATCCCGATATTCATGGATAGTTCAATGAAAAAATCAAGTTCTTCGCAATATGTAATGGCTTTCGTTATGGTTTCGCATCTCAGATATTTGTTGTTTCTGTTATCGATTCGGTTTGCCTCCATCAGCTTCTCGTATATATCGAGACTCTTCAGTTGCATCCGATCCGCAAGAGAATGACGGTATTTTTTAGGGTATCGGTCGCTGTTCGATGTCAATTTGAATGTATGAACCGCCAGTTCCTTCGCCTTCACAATCACCGTCATTTCCCGTTTTTCATCTTTTCCTGCCATCTTTATTCCTTACGCGATACATCGATAAAGGATTTGAGGAATAAAAGCGGGCGCACGCCAATGTCGTAGTTGCCGTAGCAGTGGAAGTAGCCGCACGGCGAGACGCAAACTACCCAGTCATCGTTTGTATGGTCCGTCGTGGAATCCGCTGTCGCAGTAAACCACCAATCTTTCACGGGATGCTTGTCGAACACCTCGACGTTATCTCTGTAAAAATCGAACGTCGGCAGAGCAATTCTCGATTTCATCGTTCCGTATTTTTTCGAACCGTCAAGAGAGCGCAGGTCCGTCTCAAATTCCAGAACATTTTCAACACCTACTCCTTTCTCAATCTTAGGCAGAATCTCATTTTTCAATCTTTCGAGAACGTCGCTCTTTACAAAATTGTTGCTTTTTCCAAAACGCATATCAAAAAGCAAGTCTTTCGACACAACGAAAGCCGCGCCATCCTTTTCACAAACCTTCACGAGCTTGATTCCATCAATCTCGAACACATCACCATTTTTCAAATCTTCAAGCTTCATTTTTATACCTCCAAATTTATTTTTTCTTTAATTTAAGATAAAACGATATCAGAATCCAGGATAAAAAGCGGGCGCACGCCAACGTCGAAGTGGCTGTAGCCGTCGTAGTAGATGAGGCCGAACGGCGAGACGCAAAGAACGCCAATATCGTTATCGTGTTTTTTTGTACTCCACGGCGTTGCAAGCCAGCAGTATTCTTTTGTCTTGTGTTTATCCGTGATATGGACATACTTTCGCGCCATTTCAAGCGTCAGAACACCCATTTTGACATCAATTTTTCCGTAATCACAGAGTCCGTCAAGCGATGTTAGGTCAAGGCAAAACTCCTTGAGGCTTCTCTCTCCTACGATTCTTTGAATTTTCTTCTGATAGTCTTTTAGCTTATCAAGCACATCGCTTTCTTTGAAATTATTGTTTTTGCCAAAACGCATATTGCAGAGCGGTTCTTTACGAAGAACAATGGTCTTCCCGACTTCTTGCTCCAATACGATGAATTCTTCATCATCTGCAAGTTTGAAACATTCTCCCTCCGCGATATCCTTTAATTGCTTCGAAACCTTTTTCCCCTTTTTTACAGCGACATATTCTTCACCGTTTACAAAAATACTGATTTTCATTTTTTTGAATCCTCCTAATTTATTTTTATTCTTCCCTTTCCTGGGAAACATTCTTTTTCAAAAGCTCATTCTTGCAAAGCCTTGATATCCTCTCCATCTTTGCCACCATACGCTCATCCACAACGTCGCACGGCATAATGACCGCCGAAAGCATAAATCCCGATTTTACCACGTAATATCTCTTTCCGGCGCTGTTTTGGCGTTCGCATACCGTCATCATATCCGGCGGAATATCCGCCAGAGGTGCAAGATGCACCTCACGCAGAAAAGCAATTCCTTCGGACGTGGTATATGTAACCGTGCCGTCGCAAAAATCGATCCACGCCCGTTCGCAAACGATCTCGTCTTCATCGTAATCCTCGAAATTGAAATCCTTTGGAAGCTCCGTATCATGCAAAAACGTCATTTTTGCGATTTTCTCCTCGGAAATATCGAACGTTTTCGCAATCATTTCTTCATCAAACCGAGGGAGTCCGTAAAGTGGGTAGATAGCGCGTCCGTCAGAGATCCACTGGATATGCTTTCCTTCATAGAGAGTCATCATCTTGAATTTCTTACAAATATCGATCACTTTTTTGATGATCATGCTTTTTCACCTCTCGTTTTCAAATAATTTAAGATCGTATCTCTCGCCGCGTCCCATCCGTTGCAGACGGTCGCCTTGTATCCCTCTGCGCGAAGATTCGCAAGCCATTCCTTTTGCTTTGCCGTCGGCTTGTTGTCTCCTGCTTTCAGCTCGATATAAAGCCCGTGAAAGCCTCCCCTTGCCACAGGAAGACAGATATCGGGAACACCGGCCTTGACTCCTTGCCGTTTCAAATTCACCGCTTCTGCTCGGTCTCGCCTTCCTCCGTTCGGGATGTGATAAAGGAGCGAAAGCTCCGGGAATATATGTTCCATACAGGTCGCCCAAGTGA
>JBGVLA010000022.1:0-6262 GCA_045124015.1 Eubacteriales bacterium
TATAAAAGATGATTTTATAATTATATCATTTATATGTATACTTGTAAAGTCTAATTTGTGAAATTCTTTAAGTTTTTTCCATGTTGACAAATGGGAGTGAGTGTGATAAAATGAAGATGAATTTTGAAAAGAAAAAGAAAGGGTATCATGTATATTACCTATCATTATCTCGATGAATTCCCCGATTCCGCCATGAAATACGTTGTCATGGTTTCTCGATATGAGGGGAAGTGGGTCTTTTGCCGACATAAAAAACGGAACACATGGGAGATTCCCGGTGGTCATATCGAAAAGGGCGAGAGCGCACTTGATGCGGCAAAACGCGAGCTTTTTGAGGAAACGGGTGCTGTGAATTTTTCACTCACTCCCGTGAATATTTATGCGGTCAGAAGCGGAGAAGAAAAAACGCTTGGTATGCTGTATTTCGCGGAGATACACAACCTTGAAAGGATCCCCGAGGAGATGGAGATCGCAGAGGTCTCTTTCCTTAGTGATCTGCCCGAAGCGCTGACCTATCCCTTGATACAGCCGTATCTTTTCGCGTACGTGAAGGCGTTTTTGACGCCCAAGCAGGCGCGAGAGGAAGATGAGCTTTGGGATATCTACGATGAAAACCGTGTAAAAACGGGCAGAACACACCCGAGAGGAAAGCTCATTCCCGAGGGCGATTATCATCTTGTCGTTCACATTTGCGTGCAAAACGGCGAGGGAAAGATTCTCTTGACGCAGAGAAGTCCGAATAAGGGCTTTCCGCACAAATGGGAATGGACGGGCGGTTCTGCGCTTGCGGGCGAGGATAGCCTTTCCGCGGCGATACGGGAGGTCCGGGAAGAAACAGGACTTACGGTCCATGCGGAAAACGGAACGCTTCTCGATACGATGCGTCGAACGAATGATTTCGTTGACCTTTGGCTTTTTCACGAGGATTTTGATCTTTCCGACGTGAAGCTTCAAGAGGGAGAGACCTGCGCGGCAAGGCTTGCGACAGTGGACGAGCTTTTTGAAATGGCGAAACATGAAGAGCTTGCGCCGTATTCTTATCTTTCCGATTTCCTTTCCAAACTTTCTGAAAATTAAAATTTATTTATATATAGGAGGATATTATGGCAATTCCGATTCCTGAAAAACGCATTGCCGAATTTGAAAATTTCGGCTTTGGTATGTTCATTCATTATGGACTTTATTCCCAGCTTGGCAGAGGTGAATGGGTTCTTTATATCGAAAAGATTCCGGTTCCCGAATATGAAAAGCTGGCGGATACGTTTACCGCAGAAAAATTTGATGCGCGTAAAATCGTGTCGATGGCAAAAGCGGCAGGCGTGAAATATATCACGCTCACCACCCGCCACCACGAGGGCTTCTCCCTTTATGATACCAAGGGACTTAATACCTATGATGCACCGCATAGCCCTTGCGGACGCGACCTCGTTCGTGAGTTCGTGGATGCTTGCCATGAATTTGATGTTGTGCCGTTTTTCTATCATACGACACTTGACTGGCAGAATCGTCTTTATAAAACCGATTTCAAGGCATATTTGCAGTATCTTCGTGATTCTGTGGAGATCCTTTGCACGCAGTACGGTAAGATCGGCGGTTTTTGGTTTGACGGCAACTGGGCAAAGCCTAAGGGCTTCAACTGGGAGGAAGACGAGCTTTATGCGGTCATCCGTAAGCATCAGCCCGACGCCATCATCGTCAACAATACCGGTACATCTGCGCGTGGTGAGGCGGGCAATCCTGAGCTTGACAGCGTAACCTTTGAACAGGGCAGACCGACACCGATGGACCGCGACGGCATGAGTAAATATTATGCCGCAGAAATGTGCCACACCATGAATGCGCACTGGGGCTTCGGTCATTCCGACCTCAATTATAAGTCCTTGGCAAGCCTTATCGAAACCTTCTGCGCTTGCCGTAAGGTTGGCGCAAACTATCTTCTTAATATCGGTCCCAAGGGCGATGGTGAGATTCCCATGATGCAGGAAGCACTCCTTCTCGGCATCGGTGAATGGATCAAAAAGACGGGCGATGCTATCTATGAAGGCAAGCCGTGCGGTGTTCTCGGACAGGGCAAAAACTTTGCTTTGAAGAAAGGCAATAAACTCTATTTCTACGTTCATGACCTTGGTATCGTGGGTGATAGCAACGTAACGGTTGAATTTGGCGGCGCGGGTGAAAAGATATTTACAGGCGTAAACGGTAAGATCAAATCCGTTCGCTGGACAGACTGCGACGAAGAACTCTCGTTCACACAGGACGGCGAAACCGTGAAGATCGATTGCACAGGCTATCCTTATGGTTCCAATCTCGTTGTCAGAGTTGCGGAAGCGGAGCTTGAATGATTACGAAAAACCACACCTTGTCAAAAGGTGTGGTTTTCTGTTATTCTCTTAGACTTCGCCATTCAAAAAGGCAACGGCATAAGCGGCATATATACTGCTTCCGACGAGCAAACAGCTTTCGTCGATATCAAAATGACAGTTGTGCATTGCCACGCCCGTTTCAAACACGTCAGGGTTGCGAGAACCAACGTAAGCGTAAACACCCGGCACTTTCAAGATGTATTCCGCAAAATCATCACCGCCGAGAGAGGGTTCGCCGCTTGTGATGACGTTTTCCTCACCGAAAAGCTCGCGTGCTACCTTCTGGGCTTCAATAGCAGATGCGTCATTGTTGATGAGCGGGGAGGTGTAGTCCTTCCATTCGAGCGTTGCTTCACCGCCGAAGGAGCTGGCAATGCTCTTTGCGAGGCTTTCCAGCTGGCTCTTAGCAAAGGCGCGTGTTTCGGGGGTCAGACAGCGAATCGTGCCTTCCATTTCCGCCTCGGATGCGACGATATTGTACGCCGTGCCTGCGGAGACCTTGCCGATGCCGATAAGCACGTTATCCATCGGGCTTGTACGGCGCGTGATGATCGCCTGCGCCGAAACCATGATCTGCGCCGCGATATACGCCGCATCCACGCCGAGATGCGGTGTGGAAACGTGAGCGGATTTGCCCGTTACACGGATGCGGAACCAGTCTACGCTGGCATTGTTCGGACCCGGAATGAGCGCGATCTTGCCTGCGTCATACTTGGATGCGACGTGGATGCCGAATGTGCGATCTGCACCGTCAACAAGTCCCTCGTCGATGAATACGCGCGCGCCGTAGCCGATTTCTTCGCCTTGCTGAAAATGCACGCGAACGGTGCCGCCGAAAAGATTGCGGTTTTCTGCGAGAAGTCGAACGGCACCCATGAGGCTTGCTGTGTGGGCATCGTGTCCGCAAGCGTGCATGACGCCCTCATGACGGCTCGTGTATTCGCAAATATGCTCCTCTGTAACGGCAAGCGCGTCGATATCGGCACGAAGTACGATGGTCTTGTTTCCTTCACTTGTGCCGTGGATTTCGGTATAAACGCCCGTTTCTCCGACGCGGCGAGGAATAAGACCGAGCTTTTTGATCTCCTCTTCCAATTTTTCCGCGGTCTTGAATTCTTTTGCGGAAACCTCAGGATACATATGAAAATGACGTCGAAGTGCGACTACGTCTGCATGGATCTTTTTGGCTTCGCCAAGGAAGTATTGTGTATATTTCATGGGATGACTCCTTTTGTAAATAAGACACCTGCCAAAAGGCAGGTGTCTTTTGATGTTGATATGATTTTACTCTTTTTGCTTATTCAGCGAGGTCTGCGGTTCTGGCAACGATGATGTTGACATAGGGGTTGTTGCCGTCTGTGCCCTGAGATTCGATGATAAGAGCATCTCTGGAGGGGCTGAGACCGATATCAGTAGCATAAGTACCGTTGATGGTGCAAGCATCATAGTCATTGAGGAGGGAAGGAAGTGTATCAGCAGTGGTAGGAATTACTTCTACATTGTAAAGATACTTTGTGATATGCTTCATTTCGGGATTGTAGCCTGCTGCGGGGTCAACCTCGATAAGACCTGCGGATTCCAAAAGCTTGATTGCACGAGCCTGGTTGGTAGCGTCATCGGGAATACCGATCTTGATCTTGTTGGTATCGGTTGCAAGTGCCTTGAGAGCTTCGAGATCTTTTACCTTGTTGGAATAGAGAGAAAGAGGCGCGATGAGAGTGTCGCCTACGATGGTAAGGTCATAACCCTGAGCATCCATTTCTTTCTGGAGGTAAGCCTTGTGCTGGAAGGAGTTGAGGTGAATTTCACCGTTTGCGAGAGCCTGGTTGGGGAGGTTGTAAGCAGAAAATTCGATGAGTTCGAGGTAGATACCTGCGTTCTGATCGTCAAGAACCTTCTGAACAGCGTTCCAGTGATCGTTGGAGGAACCGCAAACACCGATCTTTACAATGATCTTACCCTCTTTGGAGGATTCGTAATCATCGATTTCTGCAACGAGAGCAGCGGGATCAACATCAAGTTCTTCATAGTCGTATGCGGGGAAGTAAGCTTCTTTGTATTTTTCGATCATGTAAACCGCAACGGGAGCTGTCTGGAAAGCATCTACGATCTTGTCATAAACAGCTTTGTCAACCTTTTCGGTCTTACCGCAAGAGGTGAAAGCGAAGCAACCGACAAGAAGGATGGCGGCGAGTGTGAAGGAAAGAATACGCTTGAAAGTGTTTTTCATGGGGAAATCTCCTTTTATGATAATTTTATTTTTTTTCGTTTTTAGAATGGGATTTTTTGAAAAGACTTCTGTTGGTCGTCTTTTTTGCGAGGAAAGAGCCGATGCCTTGCAGGATGCAAACGAAAATGAGAAGAACGATCACGCAGACGTTTACGATATCCTGATGGAACTGGTTCTGTCCGTAGCTGATCGCGAAGCTGCCAAGACCGCCTGCACCGACGGCGCCTGCCATTGCGGTAAGACCGACAAGGCTGATGGCGGTGATGGTGGTAACACGAACAAGCTCCGGAACCGCTTCATGCAGATAGATGCGGAAGATCAGACCGAAGGTGCTGCTT
Source organism: Eubacteriales bacterium (assembly GCA_045124015.1). Classification (GTDB taxonomy): domain Bacteria; phylum Bacillota; class Clostridia; order Oscillospirales; family CAG-272; genus QALR01. The sequence continues at coordinate 4,932 of JBGVLA010000022.1, forward strand.
CCCATGCTTCTTGCCGCTTCAATTTTGCCGGGGGCAACGTTGGCAAGTGCGGTCTCCACCTGTCTTGCAAAGAACGGAACCGTACCGAAAACGAGAGGAACGATAGCTCCCGTTACGCCGATTGCCGTGCCGACAAGGGCTCTGGTGAAGGGGATGAGAAATATCAAAAGGATGATAAACGGAATGGAACGAAATACGTTGATGAAAATATCGATGATAGAGAAGATCACACGATTCGGCTTGATGCCGTCGTTTTTGGTTACGGTGAGAATGACACCGATGATAAGTCCAAGGAAAAACGAGATGACACCCGAGATGGCAAACATCTGAAGGGTAGCGATGCAAGCATCAAAGAATTTGTCTTGGTAATCAAGTAAATTCGGTATGAGTTTTTCAAGAAGCGCTGCCATGTTCGATTACCTCCGTTCTGACGTTCTTTTCTTTGAGATACGACATCGCATCCGCAACGTCTTTTTCTTTACCTGTGATGACGGCGATCATGCTGCCGAGCTGTTCACCCTTGAGGATCTCTACGTTGGCAAGTACGATGTTGAAATCCACATTGAACCTGCGGGAAATATCGGAAATGAGTGCGTCGCCAACGACGGTATGCTCGAATATCAACTTTACAAGGATGCCTCCGTTTTTCGTTTGGATAAACGGGGAGTCCTTGCGAACCAAGCTATGGATCTTTTTCAGAGGAGATGCGGAATTGATGAATTTTTTGGTGATATCCTGCTTGGGGTTTGCGAAGATATCGTAAACTCTGCCTTCCTCTACGACCTTGCCATGCTCCATGACGGCAACCTTATGGCAAACGGCTTTGATGACAGCCATTTCGTGTGTGATGAGTACAATGGTGATGCCAAGCTTTTTATTGAGGCTTTTGAGAAGTCCGAGGATGGATTCTGTCGCATCGGGGTCGAGGGCGCTCGTCGCTTCATCGGAAAGAAGGACCTGGGGGTTATTCGCAAGCGCTCTTGCGATGGCTACGCGCTGCTTCTGACCGCCCGAAAGCTGGCTCGGATATGCGTCTATCTTGTCCGAAAGATCGACAAGCTCAAGAAGCTCGATGACACGGTTATGGATCTGTTCCTTCGTCATACCGATATGCTTCAAGGGGTATGCGATATTTTCGAAAACGGTGCTTCTGTCAAGCAAATTGAAATGCTGGAAGATCATACCGATGCCGCGGCGTACACGATTGAGGTCTTTGTTTTTGATGACCTTCATCGTATCGTTTTCCATCCATGTCAGCTTTTCGCCGCCGACGGTAATGTTGCCCGAATCGGGAATCTCCAAAAGATTGATGCATCGAATCAGGGAAGATT
>JBGVLA010000023.1:0-2183 GCA_045124015.1 Eubacteriales bacterium
GTAGGCTTGAATAGAAGTAGGCGATACCCCCTCCAAGAGCGTCAGCATAACCTCGTTGGCATTCTCGGGTGTGCAGTTAATGCCCGTGACGAATTTCTTTTCCTCCGTGGCAAAGTGATCTGCCGAAAGTCCAAGCACTTCGGCGGCGAGGCGCATCTCTTCATCGTCGAATCCGTTTTGAATTTCCATCGTGGTTTTGTTTTTGTTGGCAACGTAGGCAAGTAGCTTACTGACATGAGCGCTTACGTCCCAAATCTTAGTGGTTGCCAATCAGCTTCACTCCTTTCTTGGCGTACTCTTGTTGGATCGCACCAAGCACCTTCATCACCTCGTCGGCGTAGCGGCGGTATTCAAGATCATCGACAAAACCGAGCGTGTTTGCCCGCGCTGCGAGCTGATTCATACTCACGCCCAAGCGACGAAGCTCGCGTGTAAACTCCTTGACTTCCACCGAGGGAGGTGCAACCGGCTCGATCCATTCGATAAGCAAGCGCAGATATTTGCTCTTATCACGATTGAATGTCGCCGCATCCTTACACAGCTTTTCATACTCATCGTCACTCAAATAGACCTTGACGAGGTGGGTGCGCTTGCGCCCACCTTTTCCTTTTTCCTCTGTCTGTTTCATTTTGCTTTTACTCCTTTGCTATAAATTTTTATTATAATTTTTCAGTTCGGGGGTCTGGGGTTCTCCCCACCTTCGCATTTTGTGTCCACAAATGCAGTGCTTGTCAAGAAAAGTAGACGGACTACAAGTCCGTATCATTTTGAAGTAAATTTCATTTTCGTTCTCCTTTCTTTCGATAAATTTCGACATTGAAAGCACAAAAAAAGGGCAGGTATCACTTACAACCGCCACAACAAAACATAATAGAATTTGCATTCCGATTATGCGTGTGATGATATGTAACTGATACCTACCCTTAAGATCCCATATTCACAGATGGGAGGATGGATCACTAAAAATATGTGTTATTTAATTTTATGTTGATAATAACTCGGCGCGTATTCAAAGCGAGAGCGCGGGCGTGGTTTCTTGGGGGACAGCACACAATGAATGGTTCTCACTTCTTCTTGTTGCTCTCCGATTTCGTCATTGATTACGCCTTCAAATACAAGTGAGCTTGGAGGAACTTCATATATGCCCGTAACTCTGTGATTAAACACGTGAACGTATTCAAATCGAACATACGGAGCGAGAGAACGAAATTCGCGGTAAATCATTTCGGTTCCGACATGACGACGAACACCTATGTATTGCTTACACTTGGGACAAATGATAACATAATCAGCTATGCCGTTTTCTTCAAGAAGTGAGAGTACCGTTTCATTTTTTGCCACGGCATCGCCTGCGAACATAATATTCTTCGCGCGACAAGCGGGACAATCGAATGTCGGAAGCTTATACTTCTTCGGCAAAGTTCTTTGCTTGTAGTCCGCGTTGACGATCTCGTCCAATCGTTTCTTTCGGTCAGCCTCCGTCTTGAAATCTTTTTCGAGTCTGCCTCTCTCGGAGGTAAGATCGTATTTCTTTTGGGGCATCGACTACCTCCTTTTCTTCAAGCGGTGCATTACGCAGACCGCAACTCCTTGTATCTTCAGATCTCTCGGATAGATGTCGGGATAGGTTTCCTTATCCTCATTGCAGGAGCGAAGAATGTATCGGCCGTTATTGACAACAAGTTCCTTGAGGTTGTTAAGCCCTTCATAGAGAGCCACAACGTAATCTCCGTCGCTTGCGGTATTTTGTTTGCGGATAACAACGTAGTCGCCTTCGTTTACTCCAGCGTCGATCATCGAGTCGCCCTTTGCGATCAGCACGAAAAACTCTCCCGTGCCGACTAAACTTTCGGGGAGACGGATATACTCAATAACTTCCTCTGTTTCTTCTTCGCCTTCGCCGCAACGAACGTAGCCAAGAACGGGAGCAGAAGCGTGGCGCGATTCCAAATCGATACGTTTGGTAGAGATCGACTTGCGACCGTTGTATTCAAGCTCGCCGCTTTCTTTGAGCGAGAGCAGATAACGATGCACGGTTGCCAAAGCAATTCCCGTTCCCTCCGCGATGGTTCTCACGGCAGGGATCTCGTTATATTCGTTGTAATACTCGTCGATGAAATCAAGTATCACACTCTTTTTAGATTCGTCTTGTCTTCGCATAACGCCTCCGAGAAACATAATGT
>JBGVLA010000024.1:0-10812 GCA_045124015.1 Eubacteriales bacterium
ACCCCTATATTACTCACTTTTGTTTTCTTTAAGAAAGGCTTCGGCTTCTTCCATTTCGAAGAAAAGCTCTTCGGTGCGCGCTTCGATCTCGGCAATGCGGTCTGCGATCTCCGCAAGACGCACGTAATTCGTCGCGGCATCGGTGTTCATTTCTTCTTCGAGCGCGGCGCGTTCCTCGTCAAGGGTCATCATTTCTTCCTCGGCGCGTTCCATGCGCTTTTCCGCTTTGCGAATTTCAGATAAGAGCTTTTTGTTTTCTTTGTATTTCTGCTTGCCGACGGAATCGACCTTTTCGACCTTTTCAACGACAGCCTCGGCGGCGCGTTTTTCCTTAAATTCCAGATATTCGTCAAACGTACCGTGATAATCGAAAAAGCCATCCGAAAGGTCAAAGATGCGCGTTGCAAGCTTTTTCATAAAGTAACGGTCATGCGAAACGGCGATGATCGTACCGCCAAAGGAAAGCAGGGCATCCTCGAGTGCTTCGCGCGAGGCGATATCGAGGTGGTTCGTCGGTTCGTCGAGGATGAGCAGATTGACCTTGGAAAGGATCATTTTGCAGAGCATCAGACGCGCTTTTTCGCCGCCCGAAAGGACGGACACCTTCTTATCCATATCTTCCGCGAAGAAAAGAAAGCCTGCGAGCGCCGTACGGATCTGCGTGAACGTGAGCTTTTCGTGCGCGGAGCAAAGCTCTTCCAAAACGGTGTTATCCTCGTGAAGCGTTTTCTGCTCCTGATCGTAATAGCCCGCGATAACGCCTGTGCCGTATTCGATGACACCGCTGTCCGCATCCTGAAAACCGCCAAGGATCTTGATGAGCGTGGATTTGCCGCATCCGTTCGGTCCCATGATGATGACGTGATCTCTCTTTTTGACCATGAAGGAAAGTCCCTTCAATATCTCACGCTCGCCGAAGGATTTTTTCAGTTCGTCGACCTCCAAAACGTCGTTTCCGCTTTCCGCCGCCTCCGCAAAGGCAAGACGGATATGCCCCGGCAGATTTTCGGGTGCATCGACCTTTTCCATATGCTCGATCTGCTTTTTCTTGCTGGCGATGGTGATGTAGTTGTGTTCCTGACCGAAATGGATCTGCGTTTGAATGATGCCCTCGATGCGCGCGATCTCTTTCTGTTGCAGGTCGAATTTTTTCTGCAAGACCTTTCGTGCTTCTGCTTTTTTGACGGCGAACGCGCTGTAATTTCCCGTGTAAAGCTCCGCTTTGGTGTTCTCGATATCGAGGATCTTGGTCGCGGTGCGGTCAAGGAAATATCGGTCGTGCGAAACGATCATGAGCGTTTTCGGATACGAACGCAGATGATCCTCAAGCCAATAGAGCGTATCGGTGTCGAGGTGGTTCGTCGGTTCGTCGAGGATGAGGATATCGGGCTCGACGAGAAGCAGACGGACGAGCGCAAGACGGGTGCGTTCGCCGCCGCTGAGCGTTTCGATGTGCTTATGCTGTTCCGATTCGGGGAAGCCGAAATGCGTGAGCATGGAGCGGATACGGGATTTGTATTCGTAACCGCCGATCTCACGGAATTTTTCGGTCATCGTCGTGAAATCCGAGATCATTTTTTCGTAGGTTTCGTCGTGCTTGCCGCTTGCGCGTTTTTCGATCTCCTCTTGCAATTCCGCGAGTCGGTGTTCCAGTCTTACACATTCGGGAAATGCGCTTGCCATTTCATCGGAAAGCGTTTTATCGCTTTCGAGCATGGCATTCTGTTCGAGCATGCCGACGGATTTGCCCTTGGCAATATATACGTTGCCGCCCGTCGGCTCGGTTACGCCTGCGATGATGCGGAGCAGAGTGGATTTTCCTGCGCCGTTGACACCGACGATGCCGAGGCGGTCGCCCTCATTGATGGAAAAATTTATTTTTTGCAAAATGACATCCGTTCCGTATTCGAGGCGGATATCGCTTACACTTAAAATCGTCATGGATTGGTTCTCCTAAATATATTCAATCTATATTATACATCGAAATGGGGGTGCTTGTCAATTTGAATCTTGAAAGTTCGGAGAAAAACCTTGTATTTTGATGGATTTTTCGATATACTATAGATAGAAGCATATATTTGAAAAAGAAGGAGTGTGAAGACATGAAATATAAACGTGTATTTTTGATGGTCATGGATAGCTTTGGTATCGGCGGTGCGAAAGATGCCGCGGCGTTTGGCGACGAGGGAAGCAATACCTTTTTGTCGGTCTCCAGCGCGAAAGATTTTGCCATTCCCAATCTTGCAAAGCTTGGGTTTTATCATATAGACGGCATCGGCTCCGTGGGCAGAGAAGCGCCTATCGGTGCATATGCGCGTGTTTGTGAGCGCTCGCATGGAAAGGATACCACCATCGGACATTGGGAGATTGCAGGTATCTATTCCGAAGACCCTCTCCCGACCTATCCCAACGGCTTTCCGAAAGAGATCATCGAAGAATTTGAACATCGTTCAGGAAGACGTGTGCTTTGCAATAAGCCCTATTCGGGAGTCAAGGTCATTGCCGATTACGGGCGCGAGCATATGGAAACAGGCGCGCTCATCGTCTATACCTCAGCGGACAGCGTTTTTCAGATCGCGGCGCACGAGTCCGTCGTTCCCGTCGAGGAGCTTTACCGCTATTGCGAGATTGCGCGTGAGATCTTAGTCGGAAAACACTGCGTTGGGCGTGTCATTGCCCGTCCGTTTGAGGGCGAGCATCCCTTTACGAGAACCTCTCGCCGCCATGATTTTTCGGCAGTTCCGCCTGAGAAGACCATGCTGGATTTCTTGCAGGATAAGGGACTCGATACCGTTTGCGTGGGTAAGATTTCCGATATTTTTGCAGGTGTCGGCGTTTCTGAAAGCATTCGTACGAGCGGAAACGACGACGGTATGCGCGTAACGCTGGCGCTTGCAGACAGAGATTTCACGGGGCTTTGCTTTGTGAATCTCGTGGATTTCGATATGAATTTCGGTCATCGCAGAGATGTCGCGGGCTATGCAAACGCCGTGATGCGCTTGGATGCGTGGCTTCCGCGCTTCATGGAAAAAATGAATGACGACGATATCTTGATGATCACCGCCGATCATGGCTGCGACCCCGGTTATACGGGAACGGACCATACGCGCGAAAACGTACCGCTTCTCGTTTATGGCAAGCATATTCGTCCTGTAAACCTCGGTGTCAGAGAAACGTATGCCGATATCGCGGCAACGGTTGCGGATATCTTTGAAACGGAAAGACCGCGTACGGGAACGAGCTTCTTGAACGAAATTCAGTTGAATATCGCTCAAAAGGAGGACTGAAAATGGATCTTGAACGAAAATCACTCATTCGCGCGGCGATGGAGGCTAGAAAATTTTCCTATGCACCGTTTTCAAACTTCCACGTCGGCGCGGCGATACTTACCAAGGATGGCGAGGTCTATACGGGCTGTAATATCGAAAATTCTGCTTATTCTCCGACGCTTTGCGCGGAGCGGTGTGCGATTGCAAAAGCCGTTTCCGAGGGCAAGCGAGAATTTCTTGCGATTGCCGTTGTTGGTCCCGAGGACGGACACACCACACCCTGCGGTGTCTGCCGACAGGTATTGTATGAATTTTGCGATGAATCTCTCGTCATTCTTTGCGGCGGAACAGAGGAAAACTATATGGAAACGACCCTTGGTGAGCTTTTGCCGAAAGGGTTTCGATTGTAAACGTCATATGTTCGGAGGAAAATGTATATGGATTGGGAAAAAGAACTGAATCGAATGAAAGTAAACATCGGACTTTCCGATGATATGGATTGCACGAAAGAAGAGAATGCTGCGTATGCGCAAATATTAAAGGAAGGCGGCAAATTGCCCGAAAATGTCTTTCAATATAAGACGATGAGCGGAGAATACTTGGACGCCTTCTATAAGATTGAGAATAGCACGCTTTCAGGAGAGAAGATCCGCGAATACATACAGCTGAAGCAGTATCAGGAGTTGAAGACGATTCGAAGATGTATGGTTTTTCTGACAAGCTTGATTATTGTGAATTTGATTTTAATATTCTTAGGTATCATGATTTGAATATCGCTCAAAAAAGCTCGTGCGAAAGCACGAGCTTTTTTTCAAATATTCAGTTCCTTTCTTAGAAATGCAAATATCTTTTTTTCTTCTCGGGAGACCTTGACCTGTGTGATACCCAAGATTTCAGCGGTCTGCTGTTGAGAAAGATCTTTATAAAAGCGCAATTGAATGATCATTTGACTTTGGCGGTCAAGCTTTGCGATGGCTTCTGCAAGCGCGAGCTTATCCGTCATTTTTTCGATCTCATTTTCGTCGGCAGGGGTCATTTGTTCCAGTGTGGCACCGTCCTCGTCGTTTCCGACGGTATCCTGCAAGGAATAAATGGGGGAAACGGCATCGAGAGCATAGACAACTTCTTCTGATGTCATCTCACAAAGGGACGCAAGCTCGGAAAGCTTGGGTTCTTGCTGATGCTCTTTGATGTATTCTTCCTTTGCTTTCATGATGAGCATTCCTTTTTTTCGGATATCGCGGCTGACTTTGATGATGCCGTCATCGCGGAGAAAACGGCGGATCTCACCGATGATGAGCGGAACGGCATAGGTAGAAAACACGGTGCCAAAGCCTGCGTCAAAGCTTTTGGCGGCTTTGAGCATGCCCATCGTGCCGATTTGGACGAGATCCTCGTATTCCACACCGCGCCCGATGAATCGCCTTGCTACGGTTTTGACGAGCCCCATATTTTGAGAGATGAGCTTTTCCATTGCGGCTCGATCACCGTTTTGCGCTTCTTGTATCAGGAGTAAATTATCGGATTTTTCAATAGGTTCGGACATGATTTATGAACTTCCTTTCGGGGGTAAAAAGATTATGTATCCTTTTTTTCCGAAGTCGAAAGCTTTCGTGTCAGCGTAACGCGCGTACCTTTACGAGGCTTGGAATATACGGAAAGCCTGTCCGAAAAGCTTTCCATGATGGAGAATCCCATGCCGCAACGATCTTCATCGGGACAAGTTGTGAAAAGCGGGGTGCGCGCCTTTGCGACGTCTTCAATACCACAGCCCTTATCCGAGATGATGATACGAATGGTCCTGTCTTCAAAGCATTTGGCGATGAGCGTGATCACACCGATCTTTCCGCGGTAGGCGTGAACGATGCAGTTGGTAACGGCTTCGCTCACGGCACACCGAATATCGGCAAGCTCCTCTACGTCGGGGTCGAGCGGAAGAAGAAAACCCGAAATGATGCTTCTCGCAAGCGATTCATTTTCGGATCTGGATAAAAACGTGCATTTGATCTCATTTATCGGTTTTTTCATAATTTACATCCTTTCATTTTTGAATGAGGCGATCGAGACCTGCCATTTTGAGCATTTTAACGGCACGGGGAGAGGGATTGGAAACGGCAAGCCTTGCTCCAAGCTCGCTTGCTTTGGCAAGTCTGCCCATGATAAGCCCAAGTCCCGAGCTATCCATAAAAGCGACTTTGCCGATATCGATAATGAGAAGGGCAGGGCGTTTAGCAAAAAGTTCCTCGTCGATGTGGGTGCGAATGGCGATGGCGCTGTGATGATCGATCTCACCTCGAAGTGTCGCAGTGAGCGTGTCTTCCGTATAGGAAAGGGAAAGGTTTTCTTCGTTCATGTTATACTTCCTTTCTTTTGTTGGATTGCGAATTTTGAATCGCAAAAAGAAAATGCTATCCTTGTTTTAAGAATAGCATTTTTTATATGAAAATATTGTCGCAACGTGCGGTCGCTCTGCTTTTTCTTTTTGAAAAAAGGGAATGCTTTGTTGCGTTTCGCTTTCAGAAACACATTACTTATCGTACTTTGTCAAAATACGATATTCTGTTTTCAGCATGGGGAGTATCTAAATATACGTAATTAAATTCGCGCGCGATGTTCCAATCCTTTACTTGAAATTCGGCAAGTTCGGGATTGCGTTCTCCGACGGCGCGGTATGCAAACGTGATGCCGATGCCTTTTTCCATAAGTGCCGTTATCAGACCGAAATTGCTGACAGTCGTAATTTTACGAAATTCGGTGATGGTATGGTTGTGTTCAGCGAGTAATTGTTCCAAAATATTTCTGGTGCCGCTTCCCACCTCGCGGAGGATCAAATGCTCCTTAAAAATGTCTTCCAGAGATATCGTTTGATTGGCAAGAGGATGGTGAGCACCGCAAAGTCCAACGAAGGGTTCCTTTCGATAGAGCTTGGAAGCATATTGTGTACGGTCAAAAAAGCCTTCGATCAGCGCAAAATCGATCTTTCCGTTTTGCAAAGAAAGAAGCAGATTTTCCGTGTTATCCACGTCCACGGAGATATGGTTTTGCGGGCTTTGCAAAAAAGAGGCGATATGATCCGCGATGACATATTCACCGATGGTTTTTGTGGCACCGATGGCGAGATGGATGCCGTTTTTCTCGCAAAGTGCAGATTTGAACTTTTTCTCTTGATACAATACATTTTCTGCATAGATTTTGAGCATTTTTGCTTCTTCTGTCATATGCAAGGTTTTTCGATCGTAATGAAAGAGCTTGCAATGATATAGATTTTCCAAATAATGTATATGTTGTGTAACGGCAGGCTGGGTCATATTTAGCGCTTCTGCCGTTTTGCGATAATTCATCAGTCGGCAAAGGGTCAGAAAGGTTTCGATTCTGGTATCGATCATATAAACCTCACTCATAAAAAAATATTATCATATGATATCGAATTATAATTTGATTTTATCACAAAATGGTGATAGAATCAAGATATTCAAGCAATATGAAGGAGTTTTTTTATGGAAGCAATCAAAAAGGCGGGAAAAATCATTCCCGGATTCGTTTTGGCGATCGTAATTGCGGCGGTTGCTAAATTTTTAGAAAGTCTTTTGCCGATCCATTTGATCGGCGCATCGGTCATTGCGCTTTTTATCGGTATGATCATCAATGCTTTTTGGAAACCGACGAAAGTGGTCGCGGTCGGACTTAAATTTACATCCAAAAAGATATTGAAATTTGCGATCATCCTGCTTGGCGCAAGTTTGAATATCCGTATCATTTTGGAAGTCGGTAAAATGTCGCTTTGTGTGATGGTCTTCACGCTTTTTACCTGTTTTGGGATTGGTCATTTTGTCGGTAAAGCGTTGAAAATCAACTGGAAGCTTTCCAATTTGATTTCCGCAGGCACAGGCATTTGCGGTGGTTCTGCGATCGCGGCGATCGCCCCCGTCATCGATGCGGATGATAACGATATTGCATATGCAATGTCAGCAACATTCCTCTTTGATATGGCAATGATCGTGTTGTTTCCTTTGATGGGAAAAGCGCTCGGACTTTCGGATATGGCGTATGGACTTTGGGCAGGAACAGCGGTCAATGATACGTCAAGCGTGGTTGCCGCGGGCTATGCGTTTTCCGAAGCGGCGGGAGATTTTGCAACGATGGTCAAGTTGACTCGTACGCTTTCAATCATTCCGACGGTCATTACCTTTGCTTTGATTTCTGCACATTTGAAGCGTAAAGAAGCAGGAAACGCAGAAGAAGCCGTAAAAACCAAATTTGGTCTGACAAAGATCATCCCTTGGTTTATTCTCGGTTTTCTTGCGCTTGCGATCATCAATAGCATCGGACTGATTCCGACGGCGGTATCTTCTGCGATGAAAGATATCAGTAAATTTTTGATGATCTCCGCGCTTGCGGCGATCGGACTCAATACCAGCTTTAAGGATATGAAAAAATCGGGTATTGCACCGATGCTTCATGGTTTTATCATTTCTGCTTTGGTTGTCGTTGTGGCGATCGCCGTGGAATATTTTATGGGTATTGTATGATCTGAAAAAATCTTATAAAAAAGGGGTACTCAAAACGCTGCTATGTTTTGAGTACCCCTTTTGAAAAAAGATGACGAAGAGAGATATATTCATCAAACTCGAAAATAATCCTCTGCGAGTATCGCGTACATACAAGCGTCCACGATGCCTTGGTGTGTCATGGAAACCTCCTCGATCTTATAATTTCCGATAGATCATAAAATACATGGTGAAGAAGCAAGCAAGTCCGCCGAGCGCATTGGAGATCGGTTCTGCAAGGTAAACGCCCTCAACGCCAAAGCCGATGGCAGGAAGAATAAGTGTGAGCGGTACGACGATGATGGCTTTTCTGAGCAGAGAAAAGAAGATTGCCTGCTTGGCTTTTCCGAGCGCTTGGAACGTAGATTGTCCCGCGAACTGAAACGCCATAAAGACGAAGCCGAAGAAATAAATATTCAGCATACTTGCGCCTGTTACGATGGTCTCGGTCTCATCCGAGAAAATACCGATCAAAAATTCGGGAATGAGCATGACGATGATCCAAGCGACAAGCGTATATACCGTGCCGAGGATGGCTGTGAAGCGGATGCCCTCCTTGACGCGGTCATTTTTTCTTGCGCCGTAATTGAATCCGAGAACAGGCTGTGCACCGTTGCTGATGCCCATGACGGGAAGGGAGATCATTTCACGGACGGAATTGATGACCGTCATGATGCCGACGTACAGGTCGCCGCCGTAGGATTGAAGCTGATTGTTGCAAACGATGGTAACCAAACTGTTCGTGCCTTGCATCACAAAGCCCGGGATGCCGAGATTCATGATCTGTTTGGTTCTGGAAGCTGAGATTTTGATCTTTTCTTTTTTGAGCTTCAAAATGGCTTTTTTCCCCGTGAGGAAGCGCAAGACCCAAAGCGCAGAAAGCATTTGGCTGATGACCGTTGCCAGTGCCGCGCCGCGTATCCCCATATCCAAGCCAAAGATGAAGATCGGGTCGAGAATGATGTTGATGACGGCACCGATGAGTGTTGTGAACATTCCGATTCGAGGAAAGCCTTGTGCGTTGATATAGCCATTCAGCCCCGTGGAGAGCATGGAAAAAACAGTGCCGAAAAGATAGATACGCAGATATTCATCTGCATAGAAAAAGGATTCCTCACTTGCTCCGAAAAGAAATAAGATCGGTTCGCGCAGTAAGTAGCAAAATACAAATAACAAAACGGAGGAGCTTGCAAGGAGCGCAAATACATTGCCGAGGATGTTTTCTGCTTCATCCTCTTCGCCTTTGCCGCGAGCAAGAGAAAAAAGCGTCGCGCCGCCCATGCCGAATAAACTTGTGAAAGCAGCGATAATGACGATGACGGGGAACGTGATGCCAAGTCCCGTGAGTGCGATATCACCGATGTTTTCAAGATGTCCGATATAGATGCGGTCAACGATATTATATAGAAGCTGAACGGCTTGCGCTAAGGTAAGCGGAAGCGCTTGCGCCAGGATCAATCGTTTGACCGAGCCTTGCGAAAAATCATTTTTTGCTTGTGCCATGGTGAAAAAACCTCCGTCTTAGAGAATATCAAGCAACCAATGTGAGATATTGACGCGACCCTTGCTGTACGGCACAGAGGCTTGGATCAGAACGCGCTGTGAGCCATTTTCTTGGTCGAGAACGATATTATTGGAGTAATAGGCGGTCAGATCTCCGCAGGTACAGATATATTCGCCTTCATCCCAATGGATCCCGTCCTTCCCGGTATACAGAACAAAGTGCATGGGGAGTTTATCGCCCAAGCCGCCCGATCTGCCATGCAGGATGAATCCTCCTTTGACCTTTGCCACTTGAGGATTGCGAATACGCTTTGCGCAGTAGCTTTTTCCGCTTTCTGCCCAAGTCATGCCCATATCATGACTGATGTGATATATCATATGGTATTCGTCGTTGGAATCGTATTCATAGCAAACGAGTGCGCCTTCGTCATTGACGGTCATTGCCCCATAAGCATGACCGCTTGTATCTCCGGGGAGCTCGCCGCGAAGCGTGAAGCTTTTGCCGTGGTCGTGGCTTTCGTAGATATAATAACGATGCTCAGGCTTTGTGGCAAGAAAATCATCGTTGGCAAGCATGAGGGCATAAATAACGCCATCATACACCAGCGCATCATAAATTCTGCCTTTTTTATCACAAAAGGGAATTGCTTCGGACCATGTTTTGCCGCCATCCTCACTTCTGACAACGACGGGCTCGAGATAAGGCTCCCAACCGTTGGGATTTTCATTTCGGATACAAAGTGCCACGATCTCATTTTCTGCTGTGGAGACCGCTTTTTCGCAGCTTACGGTAAACGGTTCATTCAGAAAGCTTTCCCATGCATAGGGGAATATTTTGGGCTCATCCCAAGTAAGACCGCCATCTGACGAGCATTTATATTCAAGCCAACCGAATCCGTTATGACCGGGAGACCATTTGTTGCGTTTTCCCGAGCAGTTGGAATAAAACGCCATGATGTGTCCTTTTTTATATTCCACAAGTGCATGGCTGAGATGTCCGCTTCGTTGGTTTTTCTCGTGATCTACGAACATGATACCCATGTTTGGCGTTTCCTCGGGGGTGATGGTGTAATTGACAAAACGGTTCATGAAATGCCTCCTTTTAAGGGTTCTGATTACATGTATTGTATCATGTTTTTCTTATGAAGTCAATCGATTTTGACCTTGGTGGAATAAAAGAACAGACCCCACAAAGGTGGAGTCTGTAAAATTCGAGAAAATCATGATCTCTTCGCGTTTTAAGAACGCTGTTTGATATCGTGGGTATCGCCCGATAAAGTGTTGCACCAAATTTGCACCAACATTCAACGCTGTTCTGCTCGACAAATTGGAATTTGGTTAACTCACAATTCCTTTTTTACTAAAACATACTCGGTGGTTCGCAGAACTTCAACAAACCCACATTTAAGGAATAGTGCAACAGAAGAATTGTCGATGGCAATATCGTCATAGAGTTCCCTAATGCCATTTGCCTTTGCGGTTTCACATAAAAG
>JBGVLA010000025.1:0-6134 GCA_045124015.1 Eubacteriales bacterium
ACAACATAATCTCCGTCGCTTGCGGTGTTTTGCTTGCGGATAACAACGTAGTCGCCTTCGTTCACACCCGCATCGATCATCGAGTCGCCCTTTGCGATCAGCACGAAAAACTCTCCCGTGCCGACTAAACTTTCGGGGAGACGGATATACTCGATGACTTCCTCTGTTTCTTCTTCGCCTTCACCGCAGCGGACGTAACCGAGAACGGGAGCAGAAGCGTGGCGCGATTCCAAATCAATGCGCTTGGTAGAGATCGACTTGCGACCGTTGTATTCAAGCTCGCCGCTTTCTTTAAGCGAGAGCAGATAACGATGCACGGTTGCCAAAGCAATTCCCGTGCCCTCCGCGATCGTTCTCACGGCGGGGATCTCGTTATATTCGTTGTAATACTCGTCGATGAAATCAAGTATCACACCTTTTTTCGATTCGTCTTGTCTTCGCATAACGCCTCCAAGAAACAAAATGTTTCAGTATGTAGAGTTATTATATCACATTATTTTTCCGTTGTCAAGAGATTAGTGAAAATATTTGTTTCGGTATGTTTCAAAAAATATCCCCTCCGCCTATTTGCGAAGGGGATAAAAATGTTATAATTCAAACCAATCGAATAATTTAATCTTAAGAGTTGGCAGAAGCCTTTTTCTTTATGCAAAAAGCAACTATCAACAAAGCAAACGATAATGCAAGGTTTACAGTTTTGACTTGCATTTTCGTTCCATCCGTACAAGTATTGATTTTAACGTTGGCGTATTGTACCGCAGTACCATCGTAGGCAGAATGTTCAAAAACAAATTCACAATAGCAACCGGAAGTGCGATTGTATGTGAACATACTCCGGACAATGTAAGCATCGCCATAAAGCCAACCGGGTAGGAAAGTCGGTGTGTTAAAACGCCTTTGTTGCATTCAATGATGAATTTTTCGATGTATTTCGGATTGTCGGGTTCTTTTAGTTCCTTTTTGCTAAAGCCTCCAAGCCCTCCCAGCTCCCATACCTTGTCTTTCCACAGCCTGACCTTTAGCTTTTTGTACAAAGATTTTTCTTTCTGTGTCACGTGATAAAGTCGATTGTTGACACCAAACCATCGATCCGGCATTTTGTTGATTGCAATCGCGATAAGACCGTCCAGGGCGAATTGGAGGGCAGTACACCAAATAACAGCTATAATGATATAATACCACGCTGCCGTTTCAAACAAAATGTTGATCATTGAGATTATAAGCATGGCAACGCCTATAACTCCAAGATAAAGCTTCATTTTTCTTCCTCCGTTTCAGCATATACAAGCTTTTTGTCATAAAATTGCTCGTACACCTGAACCCAAGCATCATAATTCTTCTTTCTCATATCTTCCTTTGCTTCACGAAGCGAAAGTGTCGGATCGGGATAGATGGCAGGCAATATATGTAATGTATATTCCTGTACGGGGAAGCCGTCGGGATCTATAACGTCGCTATCCTCCATCGTGATAAAGATCGGTACGATAGGTGCTTTGTTACGCACTGCGATGGAAAACGCACCATCCTGCATAGGACGTGGCTTTCTGTAATTCCACCACATTCCTTGCTCGGGGTATATTAATATCGTTTCTCCGCGGCGGAGCAGCTCGGCAAATGCCTTCATAAACTTCACCATGGTTGTTCTTTGGCTCGACAGCGGTAACGTGTTGCAATGACGCATAAACAATCCAAATGGCTTAGGGGGATTTGTATAGTTTCCCTCACGGATAACCTTATACAGAAGCTTGCCATCCATATGATCTCGAAGCGCCACCCATACCGCATAATTATCACCTACGCTGAAATGGTTGCAGGTAACAATCCTGCCGCCCTCCACCGCCGTGAAATTCTCAATGCCGCGGACTTCTTTTATAATGAGCTGTTTGTTTGCAATCATTTTGTCAAAAAATCGCGCACCGAAAATATTGGCTATTTTGTTCTTGATTTTGTTGCTGATTTTTTCGTTCAGATAATCGATCTGATCGGGCATCAAGGGGTAGGTTTCGGGATCATCCTCTACATCAAGATGCCAAAGCTGCTTTTTCTCAAGGTCTGCTATGCGCCGCAGGAGCTCTAATTTATGTGCTGATTTTTCCATCGTGCTGTCCTCAATTCTTACAAAGCTTTTTTGAAAACGTATTGTCCGATGCTACGATCATGAGCGCGTGTTCAAGAATCTCACGTGCGGTAGCTTCCTTTTGGGCCCGCTGAGCTTCTCCAAAATTTTGTTTGTTCAGAAGGATCTGTTCGTAAAAAGGGGAACGCTCAGCATAATGCCAAAAATATTCCCCGTCCATAACGTCATCGTATTGCCAAGGCTTTTTATAAAGCGCGTAGTGAACGATGTTCTTTTTTCCCTCGCAGGCAAGCGGCATAGGCTCTTTGTTCCAACCGTTCGAAAGTATCTGTATTTTGTCAAAACACAAATAATTCAAGTATGCTTGATCGGGGTCAAGGAGATCGAAGTCGTGCTCGGTGATAAGACGGACAAACTTTTCTTCAATCCTGTTTTTGCGAAACTCTGCGAGATTCATCAAAAGAACACCTGCATTCACGTACCCGTCGGGATCAACACCGAGTGCCTCGGCAGCATACGCTCTGAATTCTTTTGTGTTTTGCACGAATTGCTCGGGACACGCGCCCAAAATGTTGTCGCCAAGTTCTGTATGGTACAGCTCGGATATATCCCCAAGAACAACAAGATCGCAATCCAAGTATATGACCTTGCAATACTGCGGAAAGAGGGATGCGATAAATAGTCTGTAATACGTAACGATTGAAAAATGATACACATTTTTCAACTTTGATTTGATTTTCTCAACGTCGGCGGAGATATCCACGAAATCAATTTTGAATTTCTCTCGTTCGTTTTGTTTGATCTTGTCAATGTTTGATTCGTTCAAGCCTGTGTTCAAAATAATGATTCTATAATTAAATTCTTTTGATGCATTTGCAATCAAGGATGAAACGGCAACGTCCAAGTAAGGTATGTAGTTGTCGTCCGTTGAAAAGAAAATCGGAATTTCTTTGTTCATGTTTTGGTGCTCCTTTGCTATGATATTTGCCCTTTTATTATATCGACAATTATGGGCAAAGGCAACCTACACATCTGCAACGCCACTCTATAAATCTTTTTAGCGCCGTAGAGAGCCGATTCTACGACTCTCCGAATCGTAGAATTGAAGCGAAAAGCCCCGTTTTTCAAAGAAAACGGGGCTTTTGGAGTACAAGTCTTTACTTTTTGGGTTTACAAATGAGCGACCACAGTACAATAACGATTTGACCGGCAACGCCTAATAAATAGATCAAAGCTACATTGAGTCCGAAGTATAAACACGTAATATGTACTGCGGCAAGAATCGACCACATCATCACTGAAATGATATAGTAGTTGTTTCTTGGGTTGAACCATATTGAATTGAACACGAGCTTTACAATCAGCACAATGGGCAAGGCGTAAACAAAGTAAAGGAATTGAAACGTCATTCCTTTCACAATCAAGGTTGTGATGATAAATGCGACAATAGCAACGAGCCACGCGCCACTTTCCGCAATATAAGCAATGGGCTTGCGATTATATTGGCGCTTGGGTGCTTCGCTTTCTTTTACAGGCGCCTCCGTATGATCTGCCTTTATCAAATAATCAACGGTTACTCCAAACACAGCGGCAATATCAACCAATACGGATATGTCGGGAGAAGATTCCGCTCTTTCCCATTTTGATATTGCTTTGTCGGAATAATTGATTTTTTCAGCCAATTCAAGCTGCGTCATATTGTTCGATTGACGAAGCTCTGATATATTCTTGGCAACAATGCTTTTTATATCATTCATTATACTTTCTCCGAGGGGCAGTATTGTATTTGCGACAAACTGTGCTCATATATTATACCACAAAAAGAGCAAACTGTCAATTATACAAGACTCGTTTTCTTCAAAACCATGTTGCTGATCGCACCGAGTCCGAGTGCGAACAATATGCCGCACAAAGAGCAACGTTTACGAAGGTGGAGGAAAGAGGTGTTATCATTGACACCATGATATCGAATCACTTGTCCAATCTGCTTCGACTTATAGTTCCCACCAAAAGCAGCGCCTGCCGATACGCCAAGCGCACCGTTAAATTCAATGCCGTTTTCTATCAGCACGTCGATGACACCTGCGGTAAACATTCCGCGCATCGCGCCGCCTTCCATAATTAACCCTTTTTCTTCATTACACCTATCCTAATATGCGCCAAGCACCGTTCCGAGTGATCCGCGCCGTAAATCGCGTAACGTTTCATTCTTACTCTACCTCAACTACACCGTCAGCCTTTACGGTAATCTTCATTCCGCCCTTCACGTAGCTGAGAAACTCGTCGCCGAGTCCGTCAATAACGGGCATCGTCACGCCGTCAACCCAAACGTCAGCCAAAACTGCGCCTGCGGCTGCAAGTGAATCAATGTGGTTACGAGAGCTTTTTCTCTGATGAAATTTCCAACCGCTTTGCCGAGCATCGTTGAGATGATCAATGCATATACAATGCAAACAATGCGGAAGATTGCTACCTCAAAGGTGAGCAACGGGCAGAACAGAAGGAAAATCAGACAACCAAGAAACAGAGTTCCGCTAATTGCATAATCGAGCTTTTGCATCTTTTGCATAAAGCAGTATGCCACCACAAAGCAGATATGCCCAAGAGCAAAGGTCGCTGCTCCGACAATGAAGTCTTTTCCAATCAGATAGTCACCAAGAAATGCAAGTACAAGACCTGCCGACATTCCAATATAAAATTTTGTATTTGGCTGTTTGGTTTTCAGGACATATCCGAGATTGACCAGTCCGAGGCAGGCAAACAAACCGCTGCAAATGCATTTCAACGTGAAATCGAAGCCATTAGATTGATAGAAATAATTTAACACGAAGATCGTGGCAATAATAAGGCTGTTGATTGCCAACATCAGTTTTTGCGTTTTTTTCATAACTCACCTCAAGAAAATGTGCAAGAACTTTTCATAAAGCTTACTTTTAAAGGGCTGATAGCGCATAGGCAGGTCAAGCCAAGTCTTTTTGTCAACGATGGATTTGTAATGCGAGAAGGCGTCAAAACCGTCCTTGCCGTGATAGCCTCCCATACCGCTTTCACCAACACCGCCAAATGCCATTGCGCTTGTTGCAAGGTGAATGACTACGTCGTTAATGCAACCGCCACCGTAGGAAAGCTCGGTTGTAACGCGCTTAATATGCTTTTTGTCACTCGTGAAGAGATAAAGTGCGAGAGGCTTATCCTTGGTCTTTAATTCGTCCACAACAGCATCAAAGTCATCAAAGGTAAGGATCGGCATAATGGGGCCGAAAATTTCCTCTCCCATAACTGCATCGTCGTAGGTTACGTTATCCATTACAGTAGGCGCGATTTGGCAGGTGTCGGGATTTGTATTTCCGCCGATCACGACCTTCTTCTTGTCGATCAATCCGCAAAGACGGGCAAAATGCTTCTCATTGATGATCTTGCCGTAGTCCTTGTTTTCAAGAGGATTTTCACCGTACTGCTTTTTGATTTCCGCAACGACAGCCTTTACAAAGGCATCCTTAACAGATCTCTCGCAAAGAATATAGTCGGGAGCAACACAAGTCTGACCGCAGTTGAGATACTTACCCCAAACAATACGCTTTGCGGCAAGCTTAATATTTGCACTCGCATCCACGATACAAGGGCTTTTGCCGCCAAGCTCAAGGACTGCCGGAGTCAGATGCTCTGCCGCACGGCGAAGCACCTCTTTACCTACTACCTGACTTCCCGTAAAGAAGATAAAATCGAATTTCTGATCGAGAAGTGCGGTGTTTTCGGCTCTGCCACCCGTGACGACCGCCACGTATTCGGGAGCGAAGCATTCCTTAATAATCTTTTCCACAATTTTACTTGTTGCAGGTGAATACGCGCTCGGCTTCACGATTGCGGTATTACCTGCCGCTATCGCATCCGCAAGAGGATCAAGTGTCAGAAGAAACGGATAGTTCCAAGGACTCATAATGAGCGTGTTTCCGTAAGGAACGGGCTGCTTATAGCTGTGTGATGCAAAGTTCGTAAGTGGTGTGGCGACTGTTTTTCTCTTTGCAAATCTTTTTGTATGACGAATCATATATGAAAT
>JBGVLA010000026.1:0-20511 GCA_045124015.1 Eubacteriales bacterium
GCCGCAGAGGGCGAAAAAGTCGTCATAAAGGGCTCTGAAGAGGTTAGCGAATGGAAAAAAGACGGCGATTTTTGGTGCGCTTCCGTCAAAAATACGATCTTTGGTGGCTTTAACCCTTACGCA
The DNA here is from genome assembly GCA_045124015.1 of Eubacteriales bacterium. Lineage (GTDB taxonomy): Bacteria > Bacillota > Clostridia > Oscillospirales > CAG-272 > QALR01. The sequence continues at coordinate 124 of JBGVLA010000026.1, forward strand.
GAGGAGCTTGACGGCGACTGGCTCGTACGTCCGCTCTCGCCTTCCTTGCATACGGGCATGATCTATTATGACGGAGAAGCTCTGCGCGAAGCGCTCACAAAAGAGATGCTCGCGGAAACGAAAATGAGCTTTTTTGCCGAAGTTGGTACAGACAAGACCGTGTTTTATGCAAATCTTGGCAAGCGTGATCCGAATGCCGTTTTGATGGAAGCAAATGTGCGCCGTTCCTGCTTCTATCCTGAAAAAACGGGTCTGAATTATATCACCGTCCGTGGATTTGAAATGGCTCATGCCGCAACGAACTGGGCACCTCCGACGGCAGATCAAGTGGGTATGATCGGTCCGCACTGGGCAAAGGGTTGGGTCATTGAAAACAATATTCTCCATGATGCGAGATGCTGTATCATAAGCGTTGGCAAGGAGATCTCCACGGGACATAATCAGTATTGCCATCACCATAAAAAAGCAGGCGGACATTATCAATTTGAAGCGATGTTCGCAGGACTTCGCAAGGGCTGGAGCAAGGATACCATCGGTTCTCATATCATTCGCAACAACAAAATTTATAACTGCGGACAATGCGGTATCGTTGGTCATATGGGCGGTGCGTTCTCTGAAATTTACAACAATGAGATCCATCACGTTGGCGACCGCGAGGAATTTTTCGGCTATGAGATCGGCGGTATCAAGCTTCACGCGCCCATCGATACTTTGATCCATCACAATCATATCCACGATTGCTTCATGGGTATGTGGCTCGACTGGCAGGCACAGGGCACTCGCGTTCATGCGAATATCTTCCATCATAATACGACCGATGCCAAGATCGAAGTAACACATGGCCCTCACCTTGTGGATAACAATATTTTCGGCTCGGAACAGAACATTCAGAACGCGGCACAGGGCGGTGCTTACGTTCACAATCTCTTCCTTGGCGGTATGTTCAAGTATGAGGTCCTTGACCGTCCGACCCCGTATCAGCTTCCTCATTCGACTGAGGTCAATGGCTGTACGCTCGTTTATGGCGGTGATGATCGCTTCTATAACAATATTTTCTTGAATACGCAAAAGGCGTTTAATCGCAAATTCATTGTTGGTCTTGGACTTTATAACGGCTCTCCCGATACGCTGGAGGAATATGTGGAAAAGGTTTGGGAGCGCTTTGGCAAATGCGACGTAGAATCCTTTGCCAAGGAAAAACAGCCTCTCTATACCGCACATAACTATTACGGAGACGATGTTCCGCCGTATGACCGCGACCATACCTCGGTCAAGACCGCAACCGCAAGCGATGCGAAGATCACAGTGGATGAAACCGGAGCAGTTTATCTTGAAATGACGCTTGACGAAGCGTTTGCAGACTTGAAGCCTGAGATCGTAGACACGGAGCGTCTGGGCATTCCGCGCATTTCGGAGCTTCCGTATGATGCACCCGACGGTTCGCGCATCGTCGTTGACCTGGATCTGTTTGGTCGTGCGCGCGGTGAACATCCCACCACAGGACCTATCGAGGGTCTTGGTGCAGGCAAGATCAAAGTGCTTTTGACGAAATAACCTATGTTTTATTGTAAAACGGGAGACCCATATGGGCTCCCGTTTCTTTTGGGCAAGACGTAAAAATCCCACGGAAAATTCCGTGGGATTTTATGGTGTTTATGCGGTTTTCTTCTTTTTTGTAATTATGCGGATCACGATCAGTGTGCCGATGGTGAGAACGGTGGAGATGATAAGACAGATCACGGCGTTCGGAACGAAGCCTGCAATGAGGAACGATACGAACGAGATCGCCGCAACGGTGATGGCATAGGGAAGCTGGGTGGAAACGTGGTCAACGTGGTTGCAGTTTGCACCTGCGGATGCCATGATGGTGGTATCGGAGATGGGGGAGCAATGGTCGCCGCATACAGCGCCTGCAAGGCAAGCAGAGATACCAACGAAGAGAAGCTCTTCATGTCCTTCTGCAAATACGTCGAGAACGATCGGAATGAGGATACCGAAGGTGCCCCAAGACGTACCTGTGGAGAACGCGAGCACGCAAGCAATGAGGAAGACGACGGCAGGAAGGAATGCCGCAAGCTCAGGCGGGAATTCTGCCATTGTTTCTTTTACGAAAGAGGAAAGGTCAAGAAGACCGGTTACGTTTTTCAAACCTGTTGCAAAGGTGAGAATGAGGATCGCGGGAACCATTGCGATGAAGCCCTGAGGAATGCTCTTCATAGCATCTTCAAAGGAAACGAGGCGGCGGATGATGAGGTATGCGATGATCAGCACGAGTGCGATCAAAGCGCCCCACGGCAAGCCAACGGTCGCGTCAGTATCTGCGAAAGCAGAAACGAAATCAACACCGTTGAAGAAGCCGCCGATATAAAGAAGACCTGAGATGCTGGCAACAACAAGGGCGATCACGGGGATCAAAAGGTCATAAACGTGAACCTTTTTGGTCTGAACAGGTTCTTTTTCTGTTGCAATGTTTGTCAGTGCACCGAGTTCGCCGTTCTGCGCCTTGATCTCAAACTGACTCATTTTGCCGTAGTCGAAGCCGAGAACAGCAAGTGTGATGACGAAAACGAGCGTCATAAGAGAATAGAAGTTGAAGGGAATGGCACGAATGAAGACCTCGTTGCCGGAATATGCTTCGGAATCAACGTAACCCGAAACGGCAGCTGCCCAAGAGGATACGGGTGCGATCATACAAATGGGTGCTGCGGTCGCGTCGATGATGTACGCGAGCTTAACGCGAGAGATCTTGTGTGCGTCTGTAACGGGGCTCATAACGGCACCGACGGTGAGACAGTTGAAATAGTCGTCGATGAAGATGAGGACACCGAGGGCAAAGGTTGCAAGCATCGCACCTGCTTTGGTCTTGATGTGGGTTTCTGCCCAATGACCGAATGCAGAGGAAGCACCTGTCTTATTGACAAGGGCAACGATGACACCGAGGATAACGAGGAAGATGAAGATACCGGCGGTATCGGAAACGGAAGCGATCAAACCGTCGTTTATGATCGCGTCCATGGTGCCGGCAAAATTGAAGTTCGCGCTCATGAGCGCACCGATGAGAATGCCGACGAAAAGGGAAGAATATACTTCCTTGGTGATGAGAGCGAGTCCGATCGCTACAACGGGAGGCAAGATTGCCCAAAGCGAATTTGCGAATGTGAAGCCTTCGCCGCCCGTAAAGTTTACAATGGCGAGAATGGCAATCACGATTACCGCAATCGCAAGTGCGATCAGACTTTTGTGTTTGCGAAGTGCTGACATAAAAATCTCTTTTCTGCACGATGTGCGTTTTATTATTTTTTGCAATAAAAAATCCACGGCGAAGTACCGTGGTTTTCCCATAAGATCGTCATTCCGAAGAAGAAAAACACGGTAGCTCTCCATTTTCCGCAAAACGAAAAATGACAGTATGCAAGATGTTTTCCTGCATACCGGCAAAATCTCCCGAGAATGAAATTTCGCCTCGGCAAAATGCCCTTTCTCCGTTTTGCGTATTCTCGTACGAAACCAAAACGGTTACTTTTGCATCCTGCGCCTCTACCTTGGTTTATATTGATGAATCTATTATATACAAGTCTTTTGCATAAGTCAACACATTTTTTGATTTTTTCCAAAAAGTTTTTGGGCTGTTCTTTTAAAAAAATGAAGTTTAGCCCTCTTGACAAGGATGGACGATGTATGATATCATGATAACACGATTTTATTTTCGGAAAGGGCTTTTATTTATGATTTATAATGGTATAGATTTTGATACATATCTCAAAAATTATCCCGATAAAAACGGTTATTTCGGCAATTTCGGCGGCGCTTATGTTTCCGAAGACTTGAAAAAGGCGATGGAGGAGATCACGGATGCGTATTTCACCATCTGCAAATCCAGCAAATTCATCAGCGAGCTTCGCCGTATCCGTCGTGAATTTCAGGGCAGACCGACTCCCATTTCCTATCTCGAACGCCTTTCGGGTAAGCTTGGTAACGTCCAGCTTTACGTCAAGCGCGAGGACCTCAATCACACGGGCGCGCATAAGCTCAACCATTGCATGGGTGAAGCGCTCCTTGCCAAATACATGGGCAAAAAGAAAGTCATCGCGGAAACGGGCGCAGGTCAGCATGGCGTAGCGCTTGCGACGGCGGCGGCTTATTTCGGTCTTGAATGTGATATTTATATGGGTGCTGTGGATATCAAAAAGCAGGCTCCCAATGTTGCACGCATGAAGATCCTTGGCGCAAACGTCATCGAGGTTACAGAAGGTCTTCAGACGCTCAAGGAAGCGGTAGACGCGGCATTTGCGGCGTACGCTGAGGATTACAAAAACTCCATTTATTGCATCGGCTCCGTCGTTGGTCCGCATCCGTTCCCGATGATGGTCCGCGATTTCCAGAGCGTTGTTGGCATTGAAGCAAGAGAACAGTTCATGGGCATGACGGGTGAGCTTCCCGATGCCATCGTTGCTTGCGTGGGCGGCGGCTCCAATGCGGCAGGCTTCTTCGCAGGCTTCCTCAATGACCCCGTAGATATTTACGGCATTGAGCCTCTCGGCAGAGGCACTGCGCTTGGCGACCACGCGGCAAGTCTTCAATATGGCTCGGAAGGCGTTATGCACGGCTTCAACAGCATTATGCTCAAGGACGAAAACGGCGAGCCCGCTCCCGTTTATTCCGTTGCCAGCGGTCTTGACTATCCTTCCTCGGGTCCTGAACACGCATTTTTGCATACCCTCGGCAGAGTCAAATATGATGTTGTCGGCGACGACGATACCATCGATGCGTTCTTCACACTTTCCCGTCTTGAGGGTATTATTCCCGCTATCGAGAGCGCGCACGCTGTCGCATACGGCATGACGCTCGCAAAAGAGATGGGCAAGGGCTCTATCCTCATCAATCTCTCGGGCAGAGGTGATAAGGATATGGATTATATCATTGAAAGATATGGTATCAGATAAGCAAAAAGCACCTCATGCGAGGTGCTTTTTGTTTTGGATCTGTATTTTGATATGTTTGACGATATATGGGAAATACATGAGAAGCAAGACGGCAGGAATGATGACGAGGAAGCCCCAAAGATGATTGCCCCACATCTTTTCAAAGATATAGAGCGGATTGGTTTTGCCCGCTCTCATAAGGAACATAAAGTTCGTATCGAAAAGCAGGTTGACGATGTAGATGGGAAGCGCCAGACCGAGCAGAAGCAAAAGGCTTTTTGGCAGATCCTTGGCACTGGGACGGATATCCTTACCAAACGTAAGCATGATAGGATATGTAGCAAGGAGGATATGCACGGTAAAGCTATGGATATGCATGAAATTGAGAAACGGCAATTTTGTCCACGTCGGAAAGAGAAGCGCCACGATCGCCGCGGGGATACAGATGGAATAAAGAAAATTATCGAGTGCTTTCATCGGTCTGAACACGTGAATGGCGATAAGAATGATATTGATGCTGCAAAGATGGAGCGGCAAATAGCTTACGCTGTAATTGCCAAAGGCGGAAAGTCCTGCGATCTTGATGATCTCATCCAAAACGAGAAGTCCTGCGTATACAAAGCGAATTTTTCTTCGTTTTTCGGGCATAGCTTTTTAATAAAAATAACAGCTGAAGCCTGCAAAAAGAATGAACGCCAAAAGCCACATGAGATGCAAGGAGTCAAAATGTGAAAATCCTACACCTTTTACGATGGTGTCGGAGGATTCAAAAAAATATTGAAACATGATATTTTTCCCTCGGTGTACACATCTGAATTTTTGTCTATATTATATCATAATTTTTCAAAAAAGCAATGCAGAAAAGAAAACTTTATAAAACATTAAAGACGGCACAAGTGCCGTCTTTGAAGTTGCTCAGTTAGAGGTGATGACAAATTTGCCGTTGCCTTTGATGGTCTTGCAGAAGCCGTTTTCAAATTTTACGGTGCAGATCTCCACGTCCTCGGGCAGAGAAAGATACATGGTATAATCATGCTTCGTGCGTTCCACGCGAGCGGTGATCGTGCCGTTCGGGGTGGGAACGGTCGCTTCGGCATAGTCGAGCAGGTCGAGATTCGGCATGATCTCAACGGCTTTGAAGCCTGCGGCGCTCGGTTTGATACCGACGACCCACGCGGGAAGCTGCCATGCAGGACCTGCGCTCCAACCATGACAAAAGCTGCCGAGCGCGTCATAATAATGTGTCGCGTTCATTTCGGGTGCGTCAAGACGTTCCCAGCAGGTTCTGCTGTCGGCGTCGACCATCTTACCCCAAGCGGAGGCGATATCGCGGAGCGCTTCGTGCGCATAGCCCTCGCGGAACATGGCTTCAACGCGCCAAGACATCGAAAAACCGAGATTCGGCATGACGGAACGCATCATACGCTCCATCCCGATGGGGTCTTTTTTGCCTGCAAGAATGACATGGGGGGCAACGTATTGCGAAATTCCTGCGAATTTCTGCTTCTTTTGGTCAAGATACTGACCGCGAACGGGGTCTTTGTAATGTTCTTCGATATGGGCTTCCAAGCGTGCTCTTGTTTCCTGCGCCCATTTGATAAGCTCGATATTCGAGGTTCTTTCGCCAAGCTTTTCGAGTGCATTCAAGGAGGATATGTATTGGAAAAGGAATGCGCCCTTGGATTCAAACGAGCTTAAAGGATTGATGCTGCAATCCATGAGGATCGTATAATTGAAGCCGTTTTCGTCGCGTTTTGCCTTGTAATCATCGATATACCAAGTGCCGGGCGTTTCAAGGTCAATGAGGGTGAGGAGATATTTTGCCGCACTTTCTGCACTTTCCATGACCTCGGGGAGAATAGCGTCGTCGCCTGTCATGCGGACGTATTCCTCGATACCGCGGATATAGTCGCACATATAATTTAAGATGATCCATTTGTTTTGTCCGTCGCCGGGGATACGGGGCATATAGGAGATGCCGTCATCTCGATGATGCTGTTCACCGCCGCCGCGTGCCGCGCAAGCAGGGATCGCGCCACATTCATATTGGCTGTCTCGAATCATGAGCAGGCTTTTTCTTGCAAGAGAAACGTCGCCTGTGAGATAATATGCGGAAAGGAAGGTTACGCGATAATCTCCGAGCCAAAGAAGTCCGTCGCGCTTCACGCCGTCCTCATAAAAATCCTGCATACAGGATTTAACGGTGGAGGCGGAAATATCCCAAATGCGGTTGAGACGGTCATCACTGCAACGGAAAGAGCCTTTTTCTGTGAATTTCCATGTACCTGCATGGGCGATGACCTCGCAAAGCGTGATATCTTCCTCGCTGACAGCGGAGATATTGGCGTAACGGAAGCCTCGTCTGCCCTTGCTTATCAAGGTATGTTCGCCTGCTTCGAGGTCGTATTCGTCTGTTACCATCTGATACCAGTTGCAGGCGAGAGGCTCACGGCGCTTGGCAAGCTCTTCTTCCTCCTCGTAATCGATGCGGATATGCGCTTTTGTTTTGCAGGTGAGCTTTACCTCCAGACCGCCGACGATCTCTCGGTCAAAATCGAGGAGCACGCTTGCTTCGCCAAAACCGCCGAGAAGCGTGGCTTCGCCCTTGCCACAAATGAGCATATGCGGTGTGCTTGCCATACGGCTGTCGGAAATGCGATAGGGGGAAAAGGCTTGATATTGCAAATTGGGATTTTTTCTGAACATGATGAGGTCTCCTTTATTTGTTGGGAATTGTGGGGCTATGGTCTATCGCGGTCGACCATATGGGGTCGCCCCTACGTTTTTTATATACAGTATACTACATTTTTCCGCGTTTTGCAAGGTGTTTTTGCATAAGAAACCAAACGGCAAAGCCTGTGATATCCGCGAGCATCCAACCGATCGGCACGGACCACCAGATGCCGACAACGCCGATCTCGGGAATTGCAGACAGCAGATACGCAAGCGCGACACGTGTGCCGAGAGAGATGACGGTGAGAATGAGGGACATGACGGGCTTGCCGAGTGCGCGGTAAAGTCCATAGAGAAGAAACAGAAATCCGATGCCGAAATAGAATGCGCCCTCGATGCGGAGATATCGCACGCCCTCGGCGATGATCGACGTTTCCTCTTTTTCAACGAAGATCATCATGAGGTTTTCCGCAAAGATGAATACCATCGCAGAAACGAAAAGGCAAAACGCAAGGGAGGCAAGAACCGCGCCCTTGAAGCCCTTTTGGATGCGCTCATCCTTGCCTGCGCCGAAGTTTTGCGCGATGAACGTGGAAAAGGCGTTGCCGAAATCCTGAACAGGCATATAAGCAAAGGCGTCTATCTTGACCGCCGCCGTAAACGCCGTCATGACCGCAGGACCAAACGAATTGACGCGCCCCTGCACCATGAGGATGCCGAGATTCATCACCGATTGTTGCAGACAGGTAAGTCCCGAAAAATTCATAATGGTGCGGATATGATGGAATTTCACACGCAGATGCTCGCGTCCGATGCGCAGAGCGGGGAAACGCCACCATGTGAAGATGGCAAGTCCGATTCCCGAAGCGTATTGAGAAATGACCGTAGCTGCTGCCGCGCCCGCGACACCTCTTTCCAAAACGAGGATAAAAACGAAATCCAGTGCGATATTGAGCACCGCGGAGAACGCCAAAAATATCAGCGGAACTACGGAATTCCCGACGGCGCGCAGGAGAGAAGCAAAGAAGTTATAGAAAAACGTGGCGGCAATGCCGAGGAAAATGACCGAAAGATACGCTTTCATATCGCCCCAGACCTCGGGCGGAACGTTCAAAAATACGCCGATCTCATCGATAAACACGTAGACGAGGATATTCAAGCAGGCGGTCAAAAGCGCGATCATGACAAAGGAGGCGCACATACCCTCTTTCATGCTTTTTTCGTCCTTTTGTCCGAAGCAGATGGAAAAATAGGCGCCGCTACCCATGCAAAGTCCGAGAATGATGGACGTGAGAAACGTCATGAGCGTAAACGCGGAGCCGACCGCCGCCAAGGGGTTCGGTCCTAGATATTTGCCGACGATCCATGTGTCGGCGATGTTGTAGCATTGTTGCAAGAGATTGCCGAGAATCAAGGGGACGGCAAAAAGAAGCATGGACTTCATGACCGAGCCTTTTGTGAGATCGCCTTTCATGAAAAAACCTTTCTGAATGTAGTGTTTTTCTTATATTGTAACAGAAAAAAACGGTTCTGTAAAGGGCGATTTGAGATTGAATGCTTTATATTTTTCGGAACATATCTTGCGGTCTGATATGAAAATGCACTTGTATACGGAATAAAATTCGTACTGTCAATTTTGGCGGCAAAATGCCTTTTTCAATGCTTTGTAAGCGTTCAACGCTGATTCCGAGAATTTTTGACATCTCTTTTTTACTTAAATGATATGCTTCGCGTAAGTTTTTGATGTTTTCACAGAAAATTTGGATTTCAGATTGTATTGACATTTTTATCACCCCTAACACTATGATAACACTTTGTTTGTATAAAGTCAAGAAAAAAGTTGTTATAATATTATCAAAAAGCAAACGAGGTGTTAGTATGGCTACAAATAAAAGACAAACAGGGGTTCGTTTTGAACCTGCTTTACTTTACAAACTTACATTTGTTGCTAAGCAGAACAAGCGTTCTTTGAATGCTCAACTTGAATATTTAGCAGAATTGTGTGTAAAAGAATATGAAAAAGAAAATGGCGAAATCGCAGTTGATGAAAATGTAATATATAGTAAATAAGGCGCCCTTTACACAAGGGAGGCAAAGCAAAATTTTCATAATATTTACAAGATTGATTTGACAACTGCTATATTGTATGATAAAATAAAAATGTAAAATTATGAAAAAACGGAGGAATTTCAAAAATGGAATATTTCGTAAACATCCCCAAGATCAAATATGAAGGCAAAGAATCCACAAATCCCCTTTCCTTCAAATTCTACAATCCCGATGAGGTCATCGCAGGCAAGACCATGCGTGAACATCTCCGCTTTGCTATGTCCTACTGGCACACCATGTGCGCGGAAGGCTCCGATATGTTCGGCGCAGGCACAGGCGACAAGTCCTATGGTGCAACCGACCCCATGGAACAGGCAAAGAACAAAGCTTACGCGGCGTTTGAACTCATGGAAAAGCTCGATATCGACTATTACTGCTTCCATGACAGAGATATCGCTCCCGAGGGCGCAACGCTTGCAGAAACCAACGCAAGACTTGATGAGATTGCTGACCTTCTCGAAGAACTCATGAAGAAGAGCGGCAAAAAGCTCCTCTGGGGTACGGCAAACTGCTTCGGCAACAAGCGTTATATGCACGGTGCAGGTACTGCTCCCAATGCTGATGTTTTTGCATTTGCAGCAGCACAGATCAAAAAAGCGATCGAGATCACCGTAAAGCTTGGCGGTGAAGGCTACGTATTCTGGGGCGGTCGTGAAGGCTATGAAACGCTTCTCAATACCAATATGGCGCTCGAACAGGATAATATGGCTCGCCTCATGCGTATGGCAGTTGACTATGCGCGCTCCATCGGCTTCACAGGCGATTTCTACATCGAACCCAAGCCCAAGGAACCCACCAAGCATCAGTATGACTTCGATGTTGCGACCGTTCTTGCATTCCTCAGAAAATACGGTCTCGATAAAGATTTCAAGATGAACGTAGAAGCAAACCATGCAACGCTTGCGGCTCACACCTTCCAGCATGAGCTTCGCGTTGCAAGAGATAACGGCGCATTCGGTTCCATTGACGCAAACCAGGGCGATATGCTCCTTGGCTGGGATACCGACCAGTTCCCGACAAACGTATACGAAACCGCACTCTGCATGTACGAAGTACTCAAGGCAGGCGGTTTCACCAAGGGCGGTCTCAACTTTGACGCAAAGACTCGCCGCGGCTCCAATACCGCAGAGGATATCTTCCTTGCATATATCGCAGGTATGGATGCGTTCGCGCTCGGTCTCAGAATCGCAGACAAGATGATCCGCGACGGCAGAATCGACAAATTCGTTGATGATCGCTATGCAAGCTACAAGACCGGTATCGGTAAGAAAATCGTGGACGGCACCGTAACCATGGCAGAGCTTGAAGCATATGCTCTCGAAATGGGCGACGTTACCACCAATATCAGCGGCAAACAGGAATATCTTGAAGGCGTTATGAACGCTCTCATGTTTTAATTCATAAATTGACTTTTTGATGGCGGGATGCCTGCATCCCGCCAAATTTATAAATCAAAAGGAGTCCGAATATGCGTTATGTAATCGGTATTGACCTTGGAACCTCGGGTACAAAGACGGTTCTTTTTGACGAAAACGGTGTAACGATGGCATCGGCTCTCGTGGAATATCCGATGTATCAGCCGCAAAACGGTTGGGCAGAGCAAAATCCCGAGGATTGGTGGCATGCGGCAAGAGATACCATTCGTACGGTCATTGAAAAAAGCGGTGTTTGCAATCGTGATATCGTCGGCATCGGTATTTCCGGTCAGATGCACGGTCTTGTCATGCTCGACGAAAACAATAACGTGCTTCGTCCCTCGATCATTTGGTGCGACCAGCGTACTGCAGAGGAATGTGAGGATATCGAGCGTCTTGTCGGACGCGAACGCCTCATTGAGATCACGGCAAATCCTGCGCTTACGGGCTTTACCGCATCGAAGATCATGTGGGTCAAGAAGCATGAACCTGAAATCTATGCAAAATGCGCGCATATCTTGCTTCCCAAGGATTACGTGCGTTTGATGCTTACGGGTGAATATGCAACGGAGGTTTCCGATGCTTCGGGTATGCAGCTTCTCGATATTGCCAACCGCGTTTGGTCGCTTGAAGTGCTTGAAAAGCTCGATATCAGCATCGACTTGCTCGGCGAGGTTTACGAATCTCCCGATATCACAGGCTATATCTCCGAGGAAGCGGCAGAAGCGACAGGACTTTATATGGGAACTCCCGTTGTCGGCGGTGCAGGCGATAATGCGGCGGCGGCGATCGGTACGGGTACGGTAAATGACGGCGATGCGTTCACGACCATCGGTACGTCGGGCGTTGTTTTCGCGCATACCAAGGAAATGACCATCGACCCCGCGGGCAGAGTTCATACGTTCTGCTGTGCGGTTCCGGGTGAATGGCACGTTATGGGCGTAACACAGGGCGCGGGACTTTCTCTCCGTTGGTTCCGTGATACGTTTTGCGCGGATATCGTGGCAAACGCGAAAAATGAAGGCGTTGACCCCTATCAGATCATGGATGCCATGGCTGAAAAATCGGGCATTTCCGCAAGAAAGCTTTTGTTCCTCCCATATCTCATGGGGGAAAGAACACCTCACCTTGACCCCAACGCCCGCGGTGCGTTCATCGGTCTTTCCGCTATCCACGATAGAGGCGATATGATTCGCGCCATCATGGAAGGTGTCAGCTATTCTCTCATGGACTGCCTCAACGTTCTGGATGAAATGGGGGTCAATCCCAATAAGATGCTCGCCTGTGGCGGCGGCGGTTCGAGTCCGCTTTGGAGACAGATGCTTTCCGATATCTACGGCATGAACGTCATGACCGTCGATTCTAAGGAAGGTCCTGCCCTCGGCGTTGCGATCCTCGCCATGGTCGGCGCGGGTATCTATAAGACCGTTCCCGAAGCGTGCGAAAAGATCATTCGTATCAAGACGACCACAGAGCCCATTGTGAAAAACAACAGAAATTACGCGGCAGTGTATGCGCGTTACCGTGCGCTCTATCCGCATCTCAAAGAGGATTACAAGGACCTTGCAAAGATGGAATTTTACGAGTATATCGTTCGTTATACGGACGAGGACCTCGCAAAATACGAGGAAGAGAAGATGTTCGCAAGGGCGACCAAGCGCCTTTTCCGCGAGCTTGACGAAAACCATAAGCTCATGGAAGAATACGGTGTTCTCGACACTTATCTTACCGAAACCTTTGAAATGCTTGATATGTTCCGCGGTATGCAGATGAATGAAAAGGTTCTTGACGCAGGACAGAAGGAATTTTTTGAGCCTGAAAAATTCTATCGCTACGTCAGAATGACCAGAGATAATATCAGAAAGCATTTGCAGTAATATAGAAAACCTCCCGATTCTGCGGAGTCGGGAGGTTTTTATTGCCGGATGGGAAGCGCGCTTAGTATTGATATCGTTTCTTATTCAGCGCAAGCAGGATAAGCGTTACGACACACGCCATAAATTCCGCAACGACGATGGAGATCCAAATACCGTCCAGCTCCCAAACAAGGGGAAGAAGCATAACGGCGGCGATCTGAAAAACGAGCGTTCTGAGAAAGGACATGAGCGCGGAGATAAGCCCATTGTTGAGCGCGGTGAAGAACGATGAGCCGAAGATGGCAACGCCTGCAAACAAAAATGAGAATGAATAAATATAAAATCCGCGGACGGTCATATCGTAGAGTACTTTATCGTAGCTGACGAAAACAGTCGAAAGCGGTTTGGCAAGGCTGATGGAAAGCGCAAGCATGCAGATGGAAAACGCGCCGATGATGACAAAGCTTTTTCTGAGCAGGCTTTTCAGCTCTGTATGATTGTCCGCGCCGTAGTGATACCCGATGACGGGTGCCGTTCCGATGGCGTAGCCGATAAAGACGGCAAGGAACACGAGATTGACGTACATCAGAACGCCATACGCCGCAACACCGTCCTCACCTGCATATTTCATAAGCTGGATGTTATAAAGCATACTGACGAGCGACATGGATACGTTGCTCATCAGCTCCGAAGAACCGTTCGTGCAGGTTTTGAAAAGTGCTTTTCCATCGAATTTCGTTTTACCGAGGCGCAAAAGGCTTGCGTTGGGACGGAAAAAATAGATCAGGGGAACGATACCGCCGACCGTTTGACTGATTGCCGTTGCCGTCGCCGCGCCGACAAGTCCCCATTTGAAAACAGCGATGAAAAGCGCATCCAATACCATGTTGGTAACGCCTGCCGCAATGGTTGCGACAAGTCCGAGTCCCGGTTTTTCTGCCGCTACAAAGAAGCTCTGAAATTCCATTTGCAGAATGAATGCGGTGAGTGTTATGAGAATGATCCTGCCGTAAAGCACGCAATTTTCGAGCAGTTCACCCTCTGCACCGAGAAGCGCGGCGATCGGACGGATCAAAAGAATCCCCAAAACGGAAAGGACGATACCGCACGCGATGGAAATATAGACGATCATGGAAAAGAGCTGATTGGCTTTTTCGCGTTCACCCTCGCCCATCGTTTTGGAAACGAGCGCCGAGCCGCCTGTTCCGAACATAAAACCCAACGTGCCGAGGATCATCAGAAAGGGCATAATAAAATTGATGGCGGCAAAGGGTGTTTTTCCTGCAAAATTAGAAACGAAGAGCCCATCCACTACGCCATAAATGGATGTGAATAACATCATGATGATGGACGGCAGGGTAAAGCGCAAAAGTCTGCGATATGAAAAATGGTCTGAAAGCTTGATCATGAGGTCCTCCGCTGTAGGTTTACAAAATAAAAGAGCTCGATTACTACATGACATAATAATCGAGCTCACTCGATGTCTTATCTGACAGGAACTTGACGCGCAAGTTCGGCACTACGGTGCCCTGTCCTCCGACATACTATTAACGTTTGTGAGTATACCATAAGAGCTATTTTTTGTCAAGGCTTATTTGCTTCTTTCAAAGAATTTGTTTGCGTATTCCGCAACGACGGGGGTAAGCTCCTTGATATTCCATTTTGTCGTATTGACAACGAGGTCGTAAGCTTCCGGGTCGCCCCATTGTTTTCCCGTAATGAGTTCCGCATTGCGTGCGCGGTTTTTATCAATGGCTTTGATATTCTTTTTGATCGCTTTTTCGGAAATGTCCTCGCCTTCGCTTGCGCGCTCGATACAACGCTTGATCTTGGCATCCATTTCTGCGCAAACGAAGATGCGGAAGGGGTCATAATCCTTCAAACGAACGTCTGCATTTCTGCCGACGATGATGCAATTTTTTCCTGCCGCGGCAATCCCCTTGATGATGTTGTTTTCTTCCACAAAGAGCGTTGTTTGGATCTCTTGCATGGGAGAGATCATGTCAAATGAGTGATGATACGTCAGCGGAACGGTCTGCCACCAATGATTATCAAGCGTAGATTCTACGAAATTTTCGCTCATATCATGCTTCTTGGCGATAGCGGTGATGATCTCGCGGTCGTAATAATCATATCCAAGCAAATCGGCGAGGCGTTTGCCAAGCTCTCTGCCTCCGCTGCCAAATTCACGGCTGATGGTGATGATTCTCATAAATTGACCTCCTTATTATCTATTCAAAAATTATTTTTCAAGTCTCCAAACGGTCTGCATGATGACGGCAGGACCGGGTTCATGCTCTTTGGCATAGAAAACGGTCAGAATATCGCCGTTTGCAAGCTCCACAGACGCGGGATACCCAAGGTCGTGGCTAATACCGTTTATGTAGATATCGTGTCCCACGCTCCAGGTTTCGCCCTTATCGGTGCTATACATCATTTTGATACCGTAAGGCGCTTCGCGGTATCCGTAAACGGAGATGAGCGTGCCATCGGAGAGCGCCAAAAGATGCGCGGGCGCGCCGCCCTTTTGAGAAAGGAGCGCGTGCGGTTTGGTAAAGATTCTTCCGCCGTCGTGCGATTCGGATTGGTAAATGGTAAAGGTATCGGCGTTTTGCACACGAATGTGGACGATCACCGTTCCGTCGGCAAGCGCGATGGTGTGGGGCTCACAGCTCAGAAGCTCGGGGGCAATATTTTCGATCGAGCCAAGCTTTTCGTAAGAGCCGTCGGGGAAAACGCGATAAGAATCGATACATTCATGTTCTTGGATCATATCGGTTGGAGAAAACTGCCGTCCGACGTAAAGGATCGAGCCATCAGGCATCAGACATGGACCATGAGGCGCGGTTACGGGGATCCGCATGACCTCGCCAAAGGTCTTGGTATCGTCATGGCTGATGACAAAAGTGGAGCCGAGGAAGCGTTCTTCTGCTTTTTCGGCGTTTACAGTATCGAGATAGCCGTTGATATAAGGGTGATTGCGCGCCCTGTTCCATTTTCGTTGCATATTGACGGTGTTGTTGAAGCTTGTGATCATGACGCTATTTTCGCCAAAGGGAAGAATACCGGCATCGCGGTCATCGAGCGGGGTATCCATCACAACTGTGGGGCGAGTCCACGTTTTGCCTTCATCATCGCTATAAGAAATGACGACCTTGCCAAACGGACAAACGTGCTTCATGCGAAATCCCGAAGCGACCATGGCAAGTCTGCCGTCATGCAATCGTGCAACGGAGGGCCAAGCGAAATAGTTATGGTGAGGATTGGTGGGGTTTTGACAAATGACATTGGTTTCTTTGATGGTGATTTTCATAGCGGGAACTCCTTTTTGAAAAAGTAGATACCAATATGATACAAATAACACGAAAAAAAGCAATAAACCAGCACAACAACTTACAAACAAAATGTTTGGATTGGAAATGTTTTTGCTATAAAAGCCATTCCCGAAGGAATGGCTTTTTTGTGTATATCAGATTTCGTGAGATTCGAACCATTTCATAGCAACATCTGCAACCACGGGCGCCATGACTTCAATATCCCAAGTTGTAGTGTTGATCGTGAGTTCATAGTTTGTGCGTTCGCCCCATTCAACGCCGGTTACGATAGCGGTGTTGCGTGCACGAGTCTTATCGATCTTCTGAATGTTCTTGGCAATTTTTTTGATGGTGTCGGCACCGCCTGTTTCGTCGTAAAGCTAGCAATTGTCGATTCTGGTGTCGAGGTCAGCGCAAACGAAAATGCGGAAGGGTTTGTAATCTTTCAAGCGATAGTCAGCGTTTCTACCAACGATGACGCAATCCTTGCCTTTGGCAGCGATCTCTTCCAAAACGCGCTGTTCTTCCTTCAAAAGGTCCTGCTGTGTGATTTCTGCGGTGTTCACCTTGTCAAAGGAGTTGTGGAATTTGAGAGGAATGGTCTTCCAAAGGTCGCGATCGATCATATTCGCAACAAATTCTTCTTCAAGTTCCTGATTTTTTGCGATAGCGGTAATAATTTCGCGGTCGTAATAAGCAAAACCGAGCTTTTCAGCGAGGAGCTTGCCGAGTTCACGTCCGCCGCTTCCGAATTCACGGCTGATGGTGATAATCTTCATAAGGGGACTCCTTTCTAAAAATGAAATCAATATTCAGAATTCAACTTAAATTCTGAATTCATTATAACACAGAAATTTCCAAAAGTCAAGGGATGTATGATATCTGTTCATACAATGTTGCTAATTTCTTTGCTTAAAAGCAAAATCGTTTTGGTGAGAAAGTACATTCTTTTTCAAAATATATTGACATCCTACTATATTTCATATATTATGGTAGTATAGCTTCGTTATATAGCGAGCGATTCATTCATAAGTGAGGAAAATAATAATGGATAACACAAAAAGTATTGTGAAGCTTTCACTTTTGTATTTTTTGAAATTGTTTTTGACTGTGATAGCATCCATGCTCATCATGGCTGCCATGACAGTGGTCATTCGCATGATTCCCGGTGTGTGTAACACGAATACGGAAAATTTGTTAATTGGAATTGTAGCCGGAATCGCAGAAATCCTCATATTTTTTATTATGTTTTATAAAGAATTTTATAATGATAAGAACGCAAATATCAAAAATTCTTTGATATCACTTCTGATTGCATTTGTATTACAATTTATTATCTCATTCATCAATCATTTTTACACCTATACAGCAGGTAGCTGTATCACATACTTAGGCATATTTTTTTATTACTTGAATTCCTCCAATACATACCAGCCTCAAACCAGCCCGTCGGATATCCCGTCGATCAATTTTATCATTCCTCTTATTATACTTGATATATTATTGCTTGCGGTCGTATATCTTTCGTTTGTTTGGGCGAAAAAGATAATCAAAAAAGAAAAAGCCAATATAATAAAAAACTGAAAAGTTTTGCAAAATAAGCCTTCCTTTACTATGGGGATCTGATAAACATCTTGCTTTTATACAAAATAATGAAACCGCCGTAAAAACGGCGGTTTTTATCTTGATTAAGGTCTTGTACCAAGCACGATGGGGAGGAAATACTGATATTGCGGTTTCCACCAGCACCAGTCGTGGTTGACATCGTAGCCCCAGAAATCGACCCAAGCGTGGATGCCTTTTTCGGCAAAGGTATCCCTCAGGAGCTTCGCTGTACGGATGCCTTCCTCTTCCCAAGCGCCCTGTCCGACACAAATGATCATCTTTTTCTGATTATAGATGTCGATATAGGGGTGATCCTTGGGCATATTCGCAAGGAAATGTACGGGGGAATTTTCATAAACGAGATCGTCATGCCAACCGTCCCAGAAGAAATAGGTGTCATAGCAACCCGAAAGGGCAATGACGCCGTCAAAAAGATCGGGACGACGGAAGAAGAAAATGACGGAATGGGTCGCGCCGAGACTGCAACCGGTAACGTACGGTTTGACACGCGCACCGTAAAATTCGTAGATCACGGGGAGTGCTTCGTCGATGATATAGTTGAAGTATGCTTCTTGCACTTCGATACGGTATTTTTTATCGCCGCCAACGTCGGACCAGGAATCCTTATCCACGGTGTCAACGCAGAAAAGACGGATCTTTCCGCTGTTGATCCACGCAGAAAGCTCTTCGATCATACCGAAGTTTTCGAAGTTATCGCTCATCGAATCTTGGCAGGGAAAAACGAGAATAGGGGTACCCGAATGACCGTATACACGAATGGTCATATCGCGGTTCAGATGATGGCTGTATTTTGTGATAATAGGTTTGTCCATGGGAAAAACTCCTTTCTTTGGAAAAAGGATGGTCAAATTTTGAGCAAATTATGCCTTCTGTTCAAGAACGAATTTCACAAATTCGTCGCGTTCTTCGGGGGTGTATGCGTGAGCGGTGTAGGTCTCGCTGCCCATTGCATCGTTCCAGATCGCAGGGAGACGTTCGTAAAGCACGAGATTCTTGCCGTAGCGTTCGAGGATCTCTTCGTGTGTATGAACGTAGTTATGGATATCGCGTCTGCCGGCATATACGCAGAAATGGCTGGGTTCATTCTGTTCAAAGCGTCTTTCGTTGAAAGCGACCATATTTGCCCAGATCTGATATACGTCAACGGAGTGAGCGTAGTTCATCATATCGGGGGTATAACCGCCTGCGGGACGCATATTGACTTCAAGACCGACGAAGTCGCCAACCTCACCGAGACCCTTTCTTGCTTTGGTCAAGCGGAAGAATTCAAGGTGAACGAAGCGTCTTTCTGCGCCGAACGCCTTGATGGTCGCACGGCCGAGCTTTTTCAAGGATTCGGGAACCTCGTTGGATACGTAATAAGCAAGGTCGAGCTTCTTGTTTACGATATCCATGATGGACGGAGGCCAGCGGGTCATGGATTCAAAGAGGGGATTGCCGTCAGCATCCGCGATGGCATCGTAGGAGCAGATATCGCCTTCTACGAATTCTTCCATAACGTAGGGGATCTGCGGGTAATCGGCAAAGAAGCCATTCAAATCGTTTTCGTTTTCGAGCTTATATGTACGGGATGCACCAACGCCGTTGTCGGGCTTTACGATAACGGGATAGCCGCCGATATTATCGATGAATTCTTTTGCTGCTTCATAGGTGGTAACCTTGTGGCAGCGTGCGGTGGGAACGCCTGCTTTTGCATAATATTCCTTCATCGCAGCTTTGCTCTTGAAGCCTTCGATGGCAGCGGCGCCGATACCTGTGGTTACGTTGAAATCGGTGCGGAGCTTCGCATCCTTTTCAAGCCAATATTCATTGTTGGATTCGATCCAATCGATCTTGCCGTACTTGAAAGAGAAGAAAGCAACGGCACGAAAAACCTCGTCATAATTTTCGAGAGAGTTCACCTTATAGTATTCGGTGAGAGATGCTTTGAGCTGGGGTTCGAGCGCATCGTATTCTGTATCACCGATGCTGAGAACGTTTACACCGTTTTTGTGAAGTCTATCACAGAAATTCCAGTATGTATGAGGGAAATAAGGAGAAATAAAGATGAAATTCATAAAAATGTACCTCTTTAAGAATATATTAACTTTATTATATCGTATTAAAATGAAAAAATCAATAGTTTTATACAAGAATTTGCTCAAGTCTCCGTATCCCTTCTCCAAGCCTTTTCGTATCGATGCCCGAATAATTGATCACGAGCACGTGCGCGTCGTTTTGCGTCGGTTTATGCGTATATTCCGAGAGAAACGAAAGACGGATACCGACCTCGGCGGCTTGACGAACGATCTCTTTGTCGGGCGTCTCGGTGTCAAGACGCATCAAAAAATGAAGCCCTGCGTTTTCCTCTAAGATGGTAACTTTTTTGGCAAAGGCGCTTTTTTCAATGGCTTCGATCACGGTGTCGCGTTTCATGCGATAAAGGGTCTTCATGCGGTTCAAATGGCGCTCAAAATAGCCTTCTCCAATGAAT
>JBGVLA010000027.1:0-17917 GCA_045124015.1 Eubacteriales bacterium
CACGATAACAACACTCTTTGGGATAAGCTTCTTCTGACAAATCCCGAGGATTCGGTTGAAGAACGCATTCGCAGAAACAGACTTGGTGCGGCAATTCTCATGGTGTCTCAAGGAACACCGTTCTGGCAGGCGGGCGAGGAAATGCTGCGAACCAAGGACGGCGATGAAAACAGCTATAAATCCAGCGATGCTATCAATAATATCGATTGGTCTGTTCTGAAAGAGGGGAGCGATCCATATGAAATGATGCTTTACTATAAGGGTCTTATGGAAATGAGAAAGGCGTACGATATTTTCAGAGGAGACGCTGAAATTTCCCATGAGGTGCTTACGGGCGGCGCGCTTGCGGTAACCTTTGAAAATGGGGAGGGTGGCAAGGCTCTCGTTCTTCTGAATCCGGGCAAGTTTGCCATTACGTATGATCTTGGCGCTGAATGGCATTTGATTGCGGATGGCAATAAGGCGGGGGCATCCGCACTTGCAAGTGAAAGCGGAATCATCACCGTGCGCGGTCTGGAGGTCAGAATTTACGCAAACGATGTTTTGATTCCATAAATAAAGTGAAGCAATATACGATCAGATGGAGGGCAATATGAGAAAAGAAAAGAAAGGTATCTGCGGACTTTTGGCAATGCTCCATATGACTTCTGTTTTCACATCCTGTGGGGCGAAAGGAACTTGCGATTGGCGCCCAAATGAGATTGACGCGGACGTGATTTCCGAATCGCTCTATGTGAAAAAGGTGGAGAATATCCCTGCGGATTTTATTTTTGGAATGGATGCTTCCGCAGTGCCGTCTCTTGAGGCGGGCGGGGTTCGCTATTATGACCATGACGGTGTGGAAAAGGATGTTTATGAGATCCTCTCCGAAAACGGAATCAACTACATCCGTGTGCGTATATGGAATGATCCCTTTGACGCGAACGGAAACGGCTATGGCGGCGGCAACTGTGATATTGAAAATGCGATTGAGATCGGTAAGCGTGCCACTGCTTACGGTATGAAGCTTCTTGTGAATTTCCATTATTCTGATTTTTGGGCGGATCCCGCAAAGCAGATGGTGCCTAAAATTTGGAAGAGCATGGATGTCGACGAAAAGTCAGAGGCACTCTATGCTTATACCAAGGACTGTCTTGAAAAGCTGATAAACGCGGGGATTGACGTCGGCATGGTTCAGATCGGAAATGAGACCAACGGTGCCTTTTGCGGAGAATCCAGTACCGCGCTTGGCGGTTGGAAAAGAATCACCCAGCTTATATCCGCGGGGGCAAGGGCTGTTCGCGAGGTTTGTCCGGGGGCACTTGTGGTGGTCCATTTTGCCAATCCCGAAAAGGTGACAAATTACGAAAGCTATGGAAAGAATTTGGAATATTACGGTGTGGATTACGATGTTTTCGCTTCCTCCTATTATCCATTCTGGCATGGAACACAGGAGAATCTGGCGAAAGTGCTTTCCGATATTGCGACGAAATATGACAAAAAGGTCATGGTGGCGGAAACCTCCTATGCCTTTACGGCGGAGGACACGGATTTTTACGGAAACACCATCGGAGAAGGCGGCGGAATCGTAAAGGATTACCCCTTTACCGTGCAGGGACAGGCAAATCTTGTGCGTGATGTGATCGATACGGTTGTGAATCAAACCATCGGCGGAATCGGTGTTTTCTATTGGGAGGGCACGTGGATTTCCGCAGGCGGTGAAGGCTATGACGAAAACCGTGCGCTTTGGGAAAAGAACGGCTCGGGCTGGGCTTCCTCTCATGCGGCAGAATACGATCCCGATGATGCAGGAAAGTGGTACGGCGGATGTGCTGTGGATAACCAGGCATTTTTCGATGCCGACGGTCACGCTCTGGAATCGCTGAAGATTTTTTCTCTCGTGAAAGAAGGGAACACTCCCGAAAACAGGGCGGACGCGATTCAGGATGTGAATCTGATTTGTGACCTGAACGGAGATGTGATCCTTCCCAAAACGGTGAATGCCATTATGCTGGACAATTCCTTACAGGAAATTTCTGTGGAGTGGGAGAACGTAGACATCGATGCCATGAAGAGGGGCGGTGTTCAAAAATATGATATTGTGGGAACGGCGGGCGGCATGACTGCGCATTGCTACATTTCCATGGTGGAATACAATTTTCTTGAGAATTGGAGCTTTGAGGAGGGAGACAAGGGCTGGATGGCAACAGCTCTTGGTGATTTCGATGAGCTTCACGTGGAGGATAAGGTCAGTGATTCGCTGACGGGCACGAAGCATTATCATTTTTGGGGTGCATCAGCAAACGCGGTGGAATTCACCCTTGAGCAAGAGGTGAAGGGTCTCAAGACGGGAAGATACAAATACGCCATTTCTATTATGGGCGGTGACTGTGGTGAGACCGAAATCTATGCTTACGTGAAAATTGACGGGGAGATCGTTCGGACGGCAGATGCGATTGTTACGGTTTATAACGAATGGCACACTGCGGGGATTGCGGATATTGCATATACAGAGGGCGAAACCATAACCGTTGGCATTTTTGTGAAATGCGGCGGTCCGAACGCATGGGGCAAGATTGACGACGCCCTTCTCAATTCGGTAAGGAATGAAAGGTAAAAACGATATGACGGAAAAGAAACATATGTTGATCACAAAAATTGCTTTTTTGCTGGCGGGGGCACTCCTTTTTGGCATTCTTGCCGTTTATTTGGGTGGTTGTACCGCGTCGGAGCCAACACCCGACCCGATTCAGGATAATTACCGAACGTTTTATCAGATATTCGTTGGCTCGTTTTCCGATGCCAGCGGAGACGGTATTGGTGATCTTCGCGGAATCATCAATCGCATGGATTATCTGAATGACGGGGATATTCGTTCCGGTAAGAGCCTTGGTGTTCAGGGAATTTGGCTTTCTCCTATCTTTAGTTCGCCTTCCTATCATAAATACGACGCCAAGGACTACTATGAGATCGACTGGCGCTTCGGAACGGAAGAGGATCTGAAGGAGCTCATCGCTCTTTGCAAGGAGCGCAACGTGAAGCTGATCCTCGATCTTGCTATCAATCATACGTCAAGCTCACACGAGTGGTTTTTGGCGTTCAAGGAAGCGCGGGCAAAAGGAGATACGGAAAATCCTTATTACGATTATTATTCCTGTGTGGAAACGGCAAACAAGGTGGGTGGGGTTACCTATCAGAAGATTGCTGGCGTGGACTGCTGGTATGAGTGCAATTTTTCAGGGGATATGCCCGAGCTTAATTTTGATAATCCCAAGGTGCGCGAGGAGATGTTGGCGGTTGCGAAGTATTACCTCGATCTCGGTGTGGATGGCTTCCGCTTTGACGCTGTTAAGTATATCTACTATGGGGATACAGCGCGCTCCGTGGATTTTTGGGAATGGTATATGAAGGAGCTTCGTGCCATCGATCCCGATATTTATTGTGTTGGTGAATGCTGGTCGGGCGAAACCGAGATCCTTGATTATTACGGCTCTATGAACTGCTTTAATTTCGCCATGGCACAGGCGGAGGGTGTTGTGGTGAACGCGGCGCGCGGACGTTCCATTTCCTCTTATATCAAGTACGTTGAATCCTATCAGCAGAAGGTGAAAAATAAGAACGAGAACGGCATGGAGATCCCGTTCCTTTCCAATCACGATATGGACCGCATCGCGGGTACGTTTATAATGGAAGGGAATATGCGCATGGCGGCGAATCTCTATCTTCTGAGTCCCGGCTCTCCCGTGATCTATTATGGGGAGGAGCTCGGTATGAGAGGCTCGAGAGGCAGCGAGAGCACGGATGCCAATCGCAGACTTGCCATGCTGTGGGGTGATGAGGATCTGATCAGAGATCCCGTTGGCTCCACGTATCCTGCGAAAAATCAGATCCAGACGACAGTTACCGATCAGATGGAGGACGAAAACAGTCTGTATCAGTATTATTGTAAGCTGATTTCCGTTCGTCATAGCTATCCAGCCATTGCGCGCGGTACGTATAGCGCCGTTTCCGGCGGACACTCGAATGTGGGCGGTTTTCTGATCGAGCACGAGGGGGAGACGATTGGTCTTTTCCATAATACCTCTACGGAGGAGATCACGGTTGATCTTTCCGAGTGTGCTGATCTTGGGGAGCATACGTTTTCAAAGCTTCTGGATTACGTTGGCATGGGAAAAGCAAAGCTCAAGGGGAATCAGCTTACCATCGGTCCGCAGACCAGTGTGATTCTTGAATAATGACCAAAATGCTACTTTTGAATTTCACATTTTGTTTATAAATGTGGAAAAGTTTTGTGAATTTTGCTAAATTTGGTCAGATACTTCTTATGGTTATTGACAAAAACGATAAAAAATATTATAATATAGGTAACGCTAAGTGGCGTACAAAAAAATTCAATGGAGGCTTTACTTATGAAGATGAGTAAAATTTTGTCACTCGTTTTGGCGGTTATCATGATCGTTACATGCTTTACCGCTTGCGGAAAGAAAGAAGAGCTCGACGTGAATGTTGACGAACTCGTTGGCACTTACGACATTACTCTTTGGGTTTCCGAAAAAGACGGCGTTGCGGCTCTTACACAGCAGCAGATCGATGCTTTTGAAGCAAAATACGAAGGCATCGTGATCAACGCGCAGATTGAAGGCGTTACCGAAGCTGATGCAGGCTCTAAGGTAGTTGCTGACGTTGCATCCGCTCCCGATATTTATTGCTTCGCACAGGACCAGCTCGCCCGACTCGTTCAGGCTGCTGCTCTCGTAGCACCCGGTAAGAACGCAACCAAGACCATCCAGGAAAATAATGACGCAGGCTCCGTTGCTGCTGCATCCGTTGCAGGTAAGCTTTGGGCATATCCGATGACCAGTGATAATGGCTATTACCTGTATTACGATACAAGCATCATCTCCGAAGAGGATGCTGATAGCCTCGAAAAGATTATTGCTGCTTGCGAAAAGAACAATAAGAAATTCCGTTTCGCTCTTGAAAACGCTTGGTATACCGCATCCTTCTTCTTTGCGACCGATTGTCACTCCAACTGGTCCATGAATGAAAAGGGCGAATTCAACGCAGTTGACGACGACTTCAATTCCGATGCCGGTCTCGCTGCTATGAAGGGTATGCAGAAGCTTGCGAAATCCTCTTGCTATGACAGCAACGCGGATATCTTCACAGATGCAGGCGCTATCGTTACCGGTATTTGGGCTGCTGGCGACGCTGAAGCTCATTTCGGTGCAAACTTTGCTGCAACTGATCTTCCTTCTTTCGAGGTTGACGGCAAATCCTATCACCTCAGCTCTTACACAGGTAACAAGCTTATGGGTGTAAAACCCCAGCAGGATGCTAAGAAGGCTGCTGTTCTTTCTCTCCTTGCTCAGTTCCTCACAAATGAAGAATGCCAGAACCAGAGATACGAACAGTTCCAGTGGGGTCCCTCTAACAAGAACGCTCAGGCTTCTGACGCAGTTCAGGCAAACGCTTCTCTCGCAGCTCTCGCAAAACAGAACGAATACGGTATTCCTCAGGGTCAGATCCACGGCTCTTGGTGGGATATTGCAAAGGTTCTCGGTGCTGACGCCAAGGGTGCTGCAAGCGACGCTGATCTCAAGACCGCTCTTGATGAATATGAGGCAGCGATCAACGCTGTATTGCAGATGTCTGATGAACAGAAGAACGCTTGGGGTGTTATCGGTAATATCTGCGGTACAAACTGGGATACCGACTTCACTATGACCGAAGGTCCCGATGGCACATACACATCCGACGTTCTCGAGCTCAAGGCCGGTGAAGAATTCAAGGTTCGCCAGGGCGCATCTTGGGATGTAAACTTCGGCGTTGAATTCAATGGCGGCAACATCGTTGTTGAAGCAGACGGCAAGTATAAGGTTCAGCTCGTATGGGACGGCAACGTAACCGGTACTGTTACTCTGATTCCCGTTGAATAATATGAATTGACGTTTTTGGGGAGCCCTCGTGGCTCCCCTGTCAGAAAAGGCATTGTTAGCCGACATACAAGGACGACAGTTGTCTTGTGTTTTGGCTAACAATGCCTTTTGGTTTATCATGAACGGAAAGGAGCGCTTATTCGCATTTATGAAAAAATTAAACGATCTGGAATATTTAAAGCTGAGCAAACCTCAGGCTTTTCTATACAATCTCATGCTTTTCTTCTGCGCGATCCCTGCTTGGTTCAAAAAATCGGGAAAGAAGATTCTCGGCTTTTTTAAAACCTGTGGCCTCGCCATCAAAAATGAATTTGTGGATATCGGAACCACTTTTTCTAAAGGTAATTGGGCTGTGAAATTATCGTTCTTTATCTTTGGTTTTGGTAACCTTTTCTACGGACAGGTCATGCGCGGAATTCTTTTCCTCTTGTTTGAGGTCATTTTCATCGCGTATATGATTATCCCCAGCGGTGGTATTTATTGGCTCTCCAAGGGACATTGGTTCCAAACGGGTGAAACCATTGGTACGGTGCAGGGCGGATATCAGTACAATGAAATTTATGATACGGACGTTTGGGTCAAGGGTGACGACTCCATCAAGGTTTTGCTTTACGGACTTCTTACTATCATTTTTATCATTGCATTCGTTTATACCTGGAGATTGCAGGTGAAGCAGTGCCGTATTTGTATGGACATCACCTCTCGCGGCAAGAAGATCAAGAGCGGTAAGGATGATTTGAAATCTCTGCTCGACGACCAATTCCATAAGACACTCTTGTCACTTCCTCTGGTTGGTATTATGCTGTTTACCGTGCTCCCCATTATTTACATGGTGCTCATCGCCTTTACGAGCTACGATGCGGCACACGACGGTTACGCAAACCTTTTCAGTTGGGTTGGTCTTCATAATTTTAATGAACTTTTTAACTTTGGTAAGGGCGGACTTGGTCTTGCATTTGGTGAAATTCTTTCGTGGACGCTGATGTGGGCGTTCTTTGCAACCTTCTCCAATTATTTCCTTGGGATGTTTGTTGCCATTATGATCAATAAGAAGGGCATCAAGATCAAAAAATTCTGGAGAACCGCTCTTGTTATGACTATCGCGATTCCGCAGTTTGTTTCTCTTCTTTATGTGGCCAGACTTTTTGACTCCTCCGGTGTTATCGGTAAGCTCCTTTTGGAGTGGAATCTGATTCCTCAGGCAATGGTGGATGCTAATAATCTCTCTCTTTGGCAGGATCCTCTGACCTCGAAAATATTGCTGATCGTCATCAATATTTGGGTAGGTATTCCTTATATTATGCTTATGGCAACGGGTATTCTCATGAATATTCCGCAGGATCTTTACGAATCCTCCCGTATTGACGGTGCGAATACATGGCAGCAATATACAAAAATCACACTTCCGTATATGATGTTCGTTATGGGTCCGTATCTGCTTACAAGCTTTGTCAACAATCTGAACAATTTCAACGTTATTTATCTTCTGACGAATAACTATCCGCTTATCAATACGGATATTGGCTTTGCCGGCGGTGTTTCCGTTAACCATACCGATCTATTGATTACATGGCTTTATAAGATGACGCTCAACAGCGCGGAAACGAAATACTATGCGGCTTCCATTATCGGTATTTTGGTATTCGTTCTTGTGGCATTCCTTTCTTTGATTGTTTATAATGTAATTCCGTCTACCAGAAACGAGGAGGATTACAAATAATGAAAAATAATAAAACTCAAAAAATCAAAAAGAGCGCAATGGGTGTTAAGACCAGCAGAACGATCGGCAATATTGTGGTGTATATCGTTCTTGGTCTGATCACAATCATTTGGCTTTTCCCGTTTTTTGGCATCCTTCTGGAGTCCTTCCGTGTGGAAACCCGCATGCAGGTTGGTTATCTCTGGCCGAAAGAATTCGGATTTGATAACTATATCAGACTTTTTAAGGAAACAGATTTTATGATCTGGTTCAGAAATACGGCGATCATGGGTGTTGCTACAGCCGTTTTGCAAACGTTCTTCGTGCTTTCCATGAGTTATGTGCTTTCCCGTCTTCGCTTTAAGGGCAGAAAATTCTTGATGAATTTCATGTTGATCCTCGGTATGTTCCCGGGCTTTCTTACCATGATTCTGATCTATAAGGTCTTTTTTGATCTTGGTCTTACCTTGAATATGGCACCGCTTGGACTTATTATCGTTTATTGCGCAAGCAGTGGTATGGGATATTACGTATCCAAGGGCTTCTTTGATACGATTCCCAAGAGCCTTGACGAGGCGGCAAGAGTGGATGGCGCTACCCGTTGGCAGGTCTTCTATAAGGTGATCATGCCGCTTTCCAAGCCGATCGTTATTTATACCGTTCTCATGGGCTTTATGGCTCCCTGGGGTGACTTCATGCTTGCAAGCTATATCATTCATGAAAACAGCGCGGGTATGAACGTTGCCGTTGGTATGTATGAATGGCTTTCCAAAACGATGGTTAATTCGCATTATACGATGTTCTGTGCTGCGGGCGTTATCGTTGCCATTCCTGTTACTCTCGTATTCCTTCTGTTGCAGAAGTATTACGTTGAAGGTGTAACGGGCGGAGCAGTGAAAGGATGATAGGAGAATAATATGGCTACTGTAAAATTAACAAATGTGAAAAAAGTATACGGCAAGGACGTCGTGGCTGTTGACGACTTCAATCTTGATATTGCCGATAAAGAGTTTATCGTTTTCGTAGGTCCCTCCGGTTGCGGTAAATCCACCACGCTCCGTATGATCGCAGGGCTCGAGGATATTTCCGCGGGCACGATCGAAATTGACGGTGTCGTTGTGAATGACCTCCAGCCCCGTGACCGCGATATCGCCATGGTTTTCCAGAACTATGCGCTTTACCCCCATCTTACCGTTTTTGAAAACATGGCGTTCAGCCTGAGACTGAAAAAGGCTCCGCAGGAAGAGGTATACGAAAAGGTAACTGCTGCTGCTGAAATTCTTGGTATTACCGAATATCTGACGAGAAAGCCCCGCGCGCTTTCCGGTGGTCAGAGACAGCGTGTTGCCATTGGCAGAGCGATGGTCCGCGATAGCAAGGTATTCCTCATGGACGAACCGCTCTCCAACTTGGATGCGAAGCTTCGTAACCAGATGAGAGCGGAAATCATCCTTCTTCGTCAGAAGATCGACACCACCTTCATTTACGTAACTCATGACCAGACAGAGGCAATGACACTCGGCGACCGTATCGTTATCATGAAGGACGGCTTTATCCAGCAGGTTGGTACTCCCGTTGAGGTGTTCGATATGCCGCTCAACCTTTTCGTTGCGGAATTCATCGGCGCGCCTAAGATGAATACCTTCAAGACGAATCTCATTTCTGAAAATGGCAAGTATTACGTAACGCCTTACGGCGCGAAGATTGAAATCATGGGCAAGAAAGCAGATGCGTTGAAGGAAAAGAGCATTGGTACGAGAGAGATCATTCTTGGTGTTCGTCCCGAGCATTTTACACTTTCCGATAAGGGTAATCCCGCGGCGATTCCTTGCAAGATCGTCGTTAACGAAATGATGGGCAGTGAGCTTCATCTCCACGTTGTAACCGAAAGCGGTGATAAGCTGATCGTTCGTATTCCTACTGTGAAGCTTGAGGATGAGGAACGCAAGGAGCTTGTTTATGGCAAGACCATTTACGTTACCTTTGAAGGAAAGGTTATGCATTTCTTTGATCCTGAAACGGAAAAGAATCTTCTTGTATAAATATTACAAAAAGCACTTCTTGTGGCACCTGCGTTAGAGCAGGTGCCACAGTTATATTCGCCGATGGCGAGTGATATTGCCTTGCAGTGATATTGACTTCGTCAGTGATATGCGCTTCGCGCGTTTGAAGTTAGAAGGGTGAATATAATATCACTGCGACCGATGGGCGTAATATCGCTACGAGTGAAACGAGTAATATCACGCTGAGCGATGCTCAGCATATCACTTCGTCTACTTTGCATTTGTACCCACAAATGCTATGCTTGCAAAAAAGAGGACAGCGAACTTTAGAATTCTCTGTCCTTTTCCGTTTGTGTTGGATTTTACTGCTTTATCGCAGATCAACGTTTTCAAGGCTCTTTTTTTGAAAAATTAAAATTTATAAAAAAATATATGAAGAGGAGATTCTACAGCTGGTTTTGAATACGCCAAGGAATCCTTCATATAAAAAAATTCATAATTTTGTTATTGACAATTTTGTTTTTGAATAGTATACTATAGAATAGTTCAAAAACAAACATAAAGGAGCTTTTTATGATAACGATCCAAGAAATGAACGGACACGCGAAAAAAGTCGGAATGGCTTATGAGAAGGCTTTGTTACCTTTGGCCAAGGAAACCGATATGCCTCATACCGCGATCAGCATCCTTCTTTTTGTTGCGAATAATCCCGATTTTGCCACAGCAAGCAATATTTGCGATATGAGAGGACTCAAGAAACCGATTGTTTCCGCTCACGTAGAACGTCTTGTTCAAGAGGGATACATTGAAAGACGCGCCGTTCCCGGAGACAGAAGAAAGGACGCTCTCATATGCACTGAAAAGGCGGCAGGCATTATTGAAGCCGGACGGAATCGTCAGATTCAGTTTGCCAATGCTGTACTGGAAGGAATCAGCGAAGAGGATCGTGTTGTAATGGAGCGTTGCTTTAAGTTGATGAATGAAAATATTGATAAAATTATAAAGGAGAAACATCATTATGAAAATTGCAGTAACTTATGAAAACGGAAAGATCTTTCAGCATTTCGGACATACTGAGCAGTTTAAGATCTACACAGTAGAGGACGGTAAGATCGTTTCTTCCGAGATCGTGGATACGAACGGAAGTGGACACGGAGCACTTGCAGGACTTCTTGCAGAACAAAACGTATCTGTCTTGATCTGCGGCGGTATCGGCGGCGGTGCGCAGATGGCACTTGCAAGTTCCGGCATCAAGCTTTACGGCGGTGTCAGCGGCTCTTGCGACGAGGCCGTAAATGCTTTGCTTGCCAATGCGCTGATCTTCAATCCCGAAGTCAGATGCAATCACCATGATCACGAGCACGGCGAAGAAGGGCACACCTGCGGCACTCACGGCTGTGGATCACATAATTGCGGCAACCACGGCTGTGGCAATTAAGGGAGAATCCATTGAAAAAACAATATCGGGATGATCCACTGTTTGATGATTGGGATGAAGCGGCGCTTCCGACCGCAATTGCAGCAATATCAAACTCCGCGATGAACGTGCTCTATCATCAAACAAAGAAAATAATGGGCAGAATGGTTGATTACAAAGAGCTTAGAATGATCTACGCCTGCGCAATGAAAGAGATCAAGACAAAATTTGAAATCCTGAATACAGAATTTCAACTTCAATACCATCGCAATCCGATCAATTCTATACAAACACGACTTAAAAGTACGGCAAGTATTATTGAAAAGCTTGTAAAGCAGAATAAATCCATTGATATTGACAGCGTAGAGGAAAACATACATGACATTGCCGGTGTAAGAGTAATATGCTCGTATATTGACGATGTTTATTTGGTCGCTGAAGCACTTCTAAAGCAGGATGATATTACACTCGTTACACGGAAGGATTATATTGAAAATCCCAAGGCAAACGGTTATAGAAGCTTACATCTGATCGTTAAGGTTCCCGTATTTCTTTCGGAGCGCCGATTGGAGATGGAGGTAGAGGTTCAGCTTCGCACGATCGCCATGGACTTTTGGGCAAGCCTTGAGCATCTGTTGCATTACAAGACCAATTTTGATGGCAAGGACGCGCTTGTGGATGAACTTCGCAAGTGCGCTGAAACAATCAGTCAGACTGACAATGATATGATGAAGATACGCTCTAAAGTAGAAAACCTCGTTGACATTCCAACCGAAGATGAGATCTTGTTTGAGAGGATCAGAAAGCTCGATATGCCTATTGAGTAAAATGTATGTGGCTCACAAACAAATTTGTTTGTGAGCCTTTTGCGTTTTTTGTAGTGTTTATTTTGGGTTTAGAATACATTGGTAAAATGTTTGTGTATAACGATCATTTGACTTGATAACTTTTAAGAAAGCGGTGAAATCATGTTCCATATTCTTGTAATAGATGATGATAAAAATACGAGGCTGTATTTTGAAGCGGTACTGAAAAATAACGGATATACCGTGAGCGTTGCCAAGAACGGCGAGGATGCACTTGACGTTATGGATAAAGAGCATATCGACCTTGTGGTGCTTGATATTATGATGCCTAAGATGGACGGATATGAATTTACAAAGACCTTGCGTGAATGTGGAAACAATCTTCCGATCCTGATGGTTTCGGCCAAACAGCTTCCTGTGGATAAAAACAAAGGATTCGCCGTCGGCACGGACGATTATATGACAAAGCCCGTGAATCAAGATGAGTTTCTGTATCGCATCAAGGCGCTTTTTCGCCGTGCGAAGATAGCAAATGAGCGCAAGATCGTTGTAGGCGGCGTTATACTTGATTATGATTCCTTGACGGTAACAAAAGGCGATGAGGTACAAGAGCTTCCGCAAAAAGAGTTCATGCTTCTCTATAAGCTTCTTTCCTACCCCGGAAAAATCTTTACCCGTATTCAGCTCATGGACGAAATATGGGGAGCTGAGAGCGAGACAGGGTGGGAGACCGTTACCGTACACGTTGGCAGACTTCGCAAGCGTTTTGAAGGGTGGAGTGAATTTGAAATAGAGTCGGTCCGCGGACTCGGATATAAGGCGGTAAAAAAGACATGAAAAAGACACCGCAAATCAATATGGAAAAAATTAAAGAAAGCAGATCACGAATGTCCTTGACGCTTGCGCTATCCATATTTGTATTTGTCATTCTTCTTGCGGCGATCGCGCTTACCGCGCTTGGTCTTTGGTTGCTGACAAAAGCGGGCGTGATCGTGGATATCAACGGAGAGCTTCAGCTTGGACAGGTCATTTTGTTTATGTCTCTGATCAGTTTGATTATTGGCGGCGTGTCCGTGTTTTTCAGCAGTCGGCTTCCGCTGAAACCCGTAAACGAGATCATCAACAAGATGAATCGCTTGGCAGCGGGGGATTTCAAAACACGCCTCAAATTCGGAGACACGATGTCAGCACATCCCGCAGTAAAAGAACTTACAACAAGCTTCAACACCATGGCAGAGGAGCTTGAAAATACGGAGATGCTTCGTAATGATTTCATCAACGCATTCTCACACGAATTCAAGACCCCGATCGTTTCGATCACGGGACTTGCCAATCTTCTTGAAGCAGGAAAGCTTACGGAAGAACAGCGCGTTCAGTATGCCCGTGCCATTCGAGAGGAATCTATGCGACTTTCTTCGATGGCAAGCAACGTATTGATCCTTACCAAGGTGGAAAATCAAACGATCCTTACCGACGTATCTCGCTTTAATCTCTCTGAACAGGTGCGTTCCGCTGTGCTCTTGCTTGAAGAAAACTGGTCAAACAAAAACATTGATCTTCAGCTTGATTTTGACGAATTTATGATCGAAGCAAACGAAGAAATGCTCAAGCAGGTGTGGATCAATCTCATTGATAACGCCGTGAAATTCGTTCCTCGATGCGGAACTGTCGAGCTTGAGGTGATCGATGCCGGAGAAAAGCTTTGTGTCAAGGTAAGCAATACGGGTAGCGAGATCTCGCCCGAAAAGCAAGAAAAGATCTTTGCAAAATTTTACCAAGCCGATGAATCCCGCGCAATGCAAGGAAACGGTATCGGACTTGCTATTGTAAAAAGGATTGTGGAGCTTCACAACGGAAAGGTCAGCGTAAATAGCGGTAACGATATCACCACCTTTACCGTGTTACTACCTAAAAAGCAATGATATTGGAGGCATAAATGAAATACATACTTTGCATTATAATCGGATATTTGATCGGAACGATCAATCCTTCATACATCATAGCCAAACTCCGTGGCTTTGATATACGCGAAAAGGGCTCTGGAAATGCAGGAGCGTCCAACGCTTTGATCCTCTTGGGTAAGGCGATCGGCGTTGGGTGTGCCTTGCTTGATATCGCAAAAGCAACCTTTTCCATATGGCTTTGCGAAACGCTCTTTCCCGAACTTGACTATGTCTTTGCCATTACGGGCATGGCGTGTATCCTTGGACATATTTTCCCGTTCTATATGAACTTCAAAGGTGGTAAGGGGCTTGCCTGCCTTGGCGGTATGATCCTTGCCTTTGACTGGAGAGTCTTTCTCGTTATGCTTGCCGCTGAGATCGTGGTGGCGATCGTAACTGACTACATCTGTTTTGTTCCGCTGACTGCTTCGGCGGTCTTCCCATTCGTATACGGCATCATGCGCCGCGACGTTTTGGGCGCATTGATCATGGCGCTCATCCTTCCGCTTATGCTTTATAAGCATAAAGAAAACTTGAAGCGTATCAAACAAAAAACGGAGATGCCGTTCAGTTTTCTTTGGAATAAGGATAAAGCCCTTGCCAAAACAAACATTCCAAAAGAATAAATCATCGACAAAAGCGAGAAGTCTCATTGCAGACTCCTCGCTTTTCTTTTTGAAAAAATGCTCGTGAGTTTCGATTCAGTTTAGAAATCGACCGTAAAATAATGTCATAAAATGAAAAAACATGCTATCAAGGAGAAACTTACTATGAGAAAAGTAAAGATTATTACCGATTCCTGTGCGGATCTGAACGCAGAGCAGCTTCAAAAATATGATATTGCTTTTGCCAAAATGTCTACGTCCTGCGATGGTGTAGAAAGCGTAGCATCGCTTACTTGGACAGAGAAGGACGCACACGAGCACTACAACAAAATGAGAGACGGTAAGCGTATCGTTACAGCGCAGGTTTCCTCTCCGGAATTTAAGCGTATCTTTGAAGAATACTTAAAGCAGGATATGGATATCGTTTACATAGGTTGTTCTTCAAAGCAGTCCGGCTCTGTCAATACCGGCTACGTTACTGCAAAAAAGCTGATGGCTGAGTATGAGGGTAGCACGATTATTTGTATTGACTCGCTCAATGCAAGTATGGGGGAAGGAATGCTTGTGATTGAAGCGGCAAAGATGGAAAACGGCGGCGCAACTGCTACGGAAATTGAAGAACATATTCTCGGAGTCCGCAAAAAAGTTAATCAGTATGTAACCGTTCACTCTCTCGATGCCCTTAAGCGTGCAGGCAGAGTCAAGGGATCGGCGGCGTTCTTTGGTAATCTGATGGGAGTCAAGCCCATTATCATTGCCGATGCAAATGGTGATCAGGCGGCATATAAGAAAGTCAAGGGCAGACAAAAATCCTTTGAGGAGATTGTTGCTTTGCTGAAATCGACGATGATCGAACCCGAAAACCAAGTCGTTTATCTTACTCATGCCGATTGCGCGAAGGAAGAAATCGACGGACTTGTAGAACTGATCAAAAAGGAGATTCCTTGCCAGGATGTTGAGGTCGGATATATCGGACCGATCATTGGCGCCTCCATTGGCCCCGATGCAGTCGGTATTTGGGGATTTGGACAAGAGGTAACTTACAAAATAGGAGACTGAATATGAGGACTTTGGATGGAATTCTTTTCGCCCGTATGGTGGGCTCGGGCGCGGCAAACTTAAAGGCACACGCAAAGGAGATCAATGACTTAAACGTATTTCCCATTCCCGACGGCGATACGGGAGATAATATGCTGATGACGATGATGGGCGGCGTTCATCACGACGCAAGCACCTGTGAATCCTTGTGTGAGATGGCAGGTCGCATATCAAGCGGAATGCTTTTATCGGCACGCGGAAACTCGGGCGTTATCCTTTCACAATTTTTTGAAGGTATCAAAAACGGCTTTTTGGGACTTCGATCTGCTGATACGCGCGAGATCGGAGAAGCCTTTCGCCAAGGGGTCAAACAAGCATATGGCTCCGTCATGACGCCTACCGAAGGAACGATACTGACCGTTGTGCGTGAGGCAACCGAATATGCCTGCAATCAGAATACCGATACCCCCGAAGCTTTTTTGACTGCTTTTATTGATGAGGCAAAGAAATCCTTGGCAAGAACGCCTGAGCTATTGCCTGTACTCAAAAAAGCGGGCGTGGTCGATTCGGGCGCGGCAGGTCTTATCTACATCGTGGACGGTATGATGAAAGCAGTTATTGGTGAGGATATTGCAGATTTTTCTGAGATGTCCGAGAAAACGCAGGAGCTTGACCTTGATGCTTTCAATGAAGACAGCGTATTGGAGTTTGGCTATTGCACCGAGCTTCTTGTTCGCTTACAGAATATCAAGACCAATATTGCCAATTTTGACGTAAAGGTGATCACAGATTATCTGCAAACCATCGGTGATTCTATCGTAACGGTACGTAACGGCAGCATCGTAAAGCTTCATGTCCATACGATGACACCGCAGAAGGTGCTGGATTTCTGTCAGCAGTACGGAGAATTTCTCAAGGTCAAGATCGAAAATATGTCCTTACAGCATAACAATACCGTTACCGAAGAAAAACAGGCTTTGCCTGTCAAAGAACGTCAAAAATATGGCGTGGTTGCAGTTGCTTGCGGAGAAGGATTGAAGGAAACCTTCCGTGAGCGCGGTGCCGATGTGATCGTGGATGGCGGTCAAAGCATGAATCCTTCCACAGAGGATTTCATCGAAGCCTTTGACGCGGTGAATGCCGACGTGATCTTTGTGTTCCCGAACAATGGTAACATTATACTGACCGCGCAACAAGCAGCACATCTTTATGAAAAATCCGACGTGCGCGTGATCGAAAGCACGACCATCGGCGCCGGATATGCTTCTCTTGCTATGCTTGATACAAGCTCGGGAGATACCGATCTGATCGCAAGCGACCTTCATGAAGCGATGCAGGGCGTGATCACGGCAGAAATATCTCATTGTGTCAGAAATGCCGTGATAGACGGACATGAAATACACACGGGAGATTATATCGGCTTTGTGGGCAAGGAGATGCTTGCTGTGAACGAAAGCAGGCTCGTGTCCGTTTGCGAAAGCATCGATGCCTTGAATTTTTCAAAGTATGATTTTTGCATTTTGATCTGCGGCAAGGACGCAACCGATGAGGAAACGAAACAGATCGAGACATATATCCAAGATCGGTATAAAAACAAGGAGCTTTACATCATAAACGGCGGTCAGGACGTTTATGATTATATTATGATCGTAGAATAAAACGGAGGTTCCTATGAAGGTGATCCTTTACATATTAGCGGCGGTATGCGGATATTTCATTGCGGGAATGAATCCCGCAATCGTCTTATCCAAAGCAATTTATCACAAGGACATTCGAGAATGTGGTAGCGGAAATCCCGGATTTACGAATTTCAAGCGTACTTTCGGAAACCAATGGGCGTGGTGGGTACTGATACTCGATCTCTCAAAAGCCGCCGTTGTCGTAGGACTTTTTGCATGGCTTTTATCTCGCCAAGGTGTTGACTTTCAGCTTGGAGCGGCATATACGGGAATGTTCTGTATGCTTGGTCATGTCTTTCCAATCCAATTCAAATTCAAGGGCGGAAAGGGCTTTCTCGTCTGCCTTTCCACGATGTACGTCATCGACTGGCGCGTCGGAATGATTGCAACGGGAATCATGGTGGTATTACTGCTGATAACGAAATATATGTCGCTTTCCACTACGATTGCCATGCTTCTTTGTCCGATCCTTCTCGTCCTCTTCGGCGCATCGATTCCCGCCGTATTGATGGCAAGTTTCTGTACGGTATTTATGGCAGTCAGACATAAAGAAAACTTCAAAAGGCTGATCAAAGGAACAGAGTCCAAGTTTTCCCTCAAGGGGAAAAAATAATGAAGATCCCATTATGATTTTTAAGCTTATTCGACTCAAGAATTACCCGATATGCTGAGGGAACGCAAAGCTTCAAATCTCTATCAGACAAAAGCGTGAAGATATCTATTTCAAAGTCCACAAAAGTATGTTGTGGACTTTTTTGATGCCCCTTGCAAAGATATTTGAAAGGATATATGCTTTTGAAAACGGATTG